>DXHA01000002.1 GCA_019113675.1 Candidatus Yaniella excrementigallinarum | reverse complement strand
CACCCCGAGTCTGGCGCAAACTGATGCCATTGCCTTCGCTTCCGAACGCCGCTGGTCTGCCTTTGCTTTCGGCAACCCCAAAGACACCCACAAACCGGTTGGGGCATGGGTGCTGGGCGCCCCAGAAGCTGTAATTGATGCACTCAGTGTCAGCCAAGACCGCAAAGCTGAACTCCACGATACGGCTCAACAACTTGCTGCATCGGGTCGGCGCACCATGTTATTAGCTCATTCAATGAAACCGTCGCAGGCTGCCACAGCACAGCACCCTTGGTTTGGTGAACAAGCAACCCTTCCCGCCGATCTTTTCCCCGCCGTGATGTTGACTTTTGAAGAAAAAGTTCGCGACGACGCCCGGGACACCCTGGACTATTTCCAGCAACAAGGCGTAGAGCTGAAGGTTATCTCTGGCGACTCGCCACACACAGTTGCCGCAGTTGCCCGGCAGATCGGCTGGGATCATCCCGATTCCGGATACGATGCCCGCAATCTGCCCGAGACCATGGATGAGCTCGCAGAAGTGATGCAACAACATTCGGTATTTGGACGAGTATCGCCGGACCAAAAAGAACACATGGTCAAAGCCCTACAGCATCGTGAGCATGTTGTTGCGATGACCGGGGATGGGGTCAATGACGCTTTGGCGGTCAAATCCGCAGATTTGGGGATCGCCATGGGTGACGCCGCGGCTGCAACCAAAGCCGTATCCCGCATGGTGCTATTGGATTCTAAATTCTCTCGGTTACCCTATGTGGTAGCCGAGGGACGCAAAGTGATCGCGAACATGGAACGCTTAGCGCACCTGTTTCTGACGAAAACCACGTATGCATTTCTATTTGTTCTGGTGTTCTCGCTACTAGCGTGGCAGTATCCGGCATTACCTAGGCAAACTTCAACGGCAGATGCGCTATTTATCGGTATCGCCTCATTTGTTTTGGCGTTGATGCCAAATCCACGCCGCTATGTCGCGGGATTTTTGTCCCGAGCGTTAAAGTTCGCCATCCCTTCCGGTGTGATTCTGGTATCAGCTTTATTAGCGATTAACTGGTATGCACGGTTTTGGGCCAATGATTATAGCGGGGTGTTGCCCTTAGCCGCTGAACAGCCTAACGCTCCATTGGTGATGGAGCAGTTGCAGGCCGCCACTTTTATCACGTTGACGCTAACTGGGTTATGGCTGCTCAATGTTATTTCACGGCCATTAAATTGGCAGAAAATCGGGATGCTCGTCATACTATACGGCGTTTTTGTGCTGGTACTCACCGTGCCGATTTCGTTGTGGTATCACCAATTTATGCTGCCTCCGGTTCCGGTCATGATCGCAGCGGTAGGTATCGCGGTTGTGGGCGCACTTGGTATCGAGGTGGTTCATCGGGTGCATCATGCCCGCATGGGGTTGGCTTCGGATGATCCGAGGCCCCGAAACTAGAATTGGGCATGAGCAAGGCCCGGGGTCAGAATTCCCCGGGCCTTGGTACCGCAACCACAGAACCTCAGCGGTACAGCAGGAGCATAGAATATCCTGCCTCTTATAACCACACAGGAACAACACATCTGCGTCTTCGGTAGCGCCACAGGTTTTGCCAGCCTGCGAACAACTACCAGATGGTTTCCATCGTAGATACTATTATGCGTGTGATACCAATCACAGTCAAGGGCTCGAGGCATCTTCTTTCTAAAATGCAGACACACCTGTGGTTCACGCCATCTGGCCCACCCTGGTACACAAACACATGCACTCTGCCGGACCTACCGCACACGAAGCCTAGCGTTTTCCACCGTCACCGAAGTTACGATATGGGCAGCACAACCTACCAAAATGAAAGGATGCGGACCCATATGCTTTTCGCTACGTGGCTTCAAGGCATCGGCAGCATTCTGGCAGTTGTTGCAGCCAGTGCCGCCGCCTACTTCGCTTGGCACCAGTTCAGACTAGATGTGGATAAAACGGCTAAACACAATGCCTCTGGGCTTATCGCTTGGTGGGCTAAACATCAGGATGGAACGTGGGGAATCATCATTGAAAACTCCTCAACGTCAACGTTCAGTATGGTCAATGTGCGGTATTGCTACGTCGCCAAAAACCAGTCGAAAGCTCCGGTAGACGAGAATATCACTCTGCAAGTTGTACCCCCTGGGGTGCACTTTGTTGCTGTCACGCTCAATGGAGCCGAAACACAAAAGCTATGGGACCGCACCATCACGATCCACGATCGCAGCGAACTGCATCCAATTTTGTATTCAACTAGATTTCAGGTCTATGAAATCACGTATAAGGCCGGCATCGGCCAACAGTGGCGGTGGTCAGCTGACGCAGGCCTCGTCTTGGCTAACTCATAACTGTTTCGCTACGGGAACGGCCATAAGTTCCTCGATAACCGATTTTGCCCAAATGGCAGCTTCATCCGAGGCCAAGGTGCGCCCGCCAGCGTCGTGCCGCCCGATCGCCCCGATCCGTTGGGCACCAAGTTCCTGTAGCGTTTTATCTAAAACATCGGCGCCTCGACAATAGAATTCGTAGGAGCTATCTCCCAGGCCGAATAGCGAATAACGCAGGGCAGACAAGTCGGTGCCGCGGGCCAACATTTGGGTGTGGAGGTTACGGATACCGGTGGGCAGCTCTCCTTCGTCATAACTGGAAGTTATAACGAGCATGGGTGTATCTACCGGTATCTCATCCGGTTCTACAGCTGCCAAGTCAATGACTGTAGCATTGGCGTGGCTGGCTACCACCTTCACCAGTTCTTCTGCAACGAGCTCGGCATTACCAGACTCGGTTGCATAAGCAATGCTCATAGCTGGTAGATGTTCGGTATTGCAGACTTGTTCTGCCTCTGCGTGCTGTGGCCGCGGAATATCAGTAGCCGAAGCGGCAATCAACCGCATGCGACGCGAATCGGTAAGTTTTGTGCGCGGACGAGGTGCAGCATTTTCCGTTTTTTCTTGCGCATCGATAAGTAACCAACCGTCCCAGGTGGTGGCTCGAGCCAGATGGCTGCGCAAAGCTGGCATCCCAGCACACTGGGCCTGGGATGCCTGTAGGTCTGCTACAACCAGTTCGGCCAGTTCACGCGCATCACTGCGTTGGGTTGGAATGGTACCGACTGGGCCGCGTCGCAACCAACCGGCAACATAAAGTCCAGGCTCGATCCGGCCTGTAGCATCAGCCTGGGCATCGACATCTACAAGCTGTTGACCTTTGCCGCTTTGGAAGCCGATAGCGGTGATTATTGAATCTGCATTGATCAGACGGCTACCCTGCGAACTTGCAACTGCCAAGCCCGTCACCGTGTCGTCGTTGGCAACGACATGCTGGGGAGTGTGCCCGAAATACCAGTTGATGGTTAGGCGTGCATCATCGTGGCACGGCCGTTCGGCAAGCTGAGCGATCAGTGCGGTGCGTGGGTCATCGACCGCATATTCTTCTGGTGCAATTCCGCTAACCGTATGGTTGATACCCGGAAGATCCAGGATCTCCCGAAGCATGACCGTATCAAACTTGGCTTGAGCAACCGCGGACCGGCCGATGATATTAATGGTGGTTAACCGCTGGGTCAATCCTGCATGAGTAGGTTCATCAATATCTGAACTAGCTAGTTGCTCCTTGGTCATTGCTAGCAACCGGACAATGTCCATGGCCACATTGCCATTACCCACCACTGTGGTGGTCTGGCCCAGTTGTGGGATCGGACAAGATGATTGGTGTTCGGTTGCATCGGCATTGAGTAACTTGGCGATACGACCGGCACCATAGACAGCTTCACAGTCCGCACCGGGTATCGGCAGGGGTTTATCGGCGCCCAGACCCGTAGCGAGAATGACGACATCATGGGTTTCGCGCAGTTGTTGCACGGTCAGTTCAGCCCCGAGTGTGTGCATGCTCGATACTTGTGGAGCATGATACGAAGGACGACCATGAATCGCCACATCGGTTGCGGGGTGTTCTGTATGCACACGAGTTGAGCCTACGAATTCCACGCCGTGGCGTTCAAAAAGCTGCGCGAATTGGATTTCGACGTCTTTGGTCCCCTGGTGGTCAGATGCAACGCCAGAACGAACCAACCCGTAGGGGGTCGGAGACTGGTCAAATACTGTGATCCGAGCATCCGGCAGACTACGTTTGATTGCTTGGGCGCTGTAGCATCCAGCCGGTCCGGAGCCTACGATCGCCACGTGAGGAGTGCGTTTGGCAGCAGCGGTTTCTACCGTATCCCATTGCACCGGTAACAGATCCATACCTCGAAAGACCCAACCACCTGCAACGGCAGGTTTCTCTTCGATTAGTCGCAGATTTGGCAGCTCGTTGAATAATGCGGGCATGGCCACGGTAAATTCGGCGCGTGCTACCCAGGCCCCAAGGCAAACATGCACGCCCTTGCCAAAGGCCAAATGTGCGCCTTCATCTGTGCGGGTCAAATCGAACCGATCTGGCTCACTCCAGTAGTTATGGTCGCGGTTGGCAGACAA
Source organism: Candidatus Yaniella excrementigallinarum (assembly GCA_019113675.1). Lineage (GTDB taxonomy): Bacteria > Actinomycetota > Actinomycetes > Actinomycetales > Micrococcaceae > Yaniella > Yaniella excrementigallinarum. Next base: position 6,431 of record DXHA01000002.1, on the reverse strand, counting down.
CAGACAAATACCCAGTTGAGCACCGGCCGGTAAGAATATCCCCTGTAGTGCTGTGTCACGGGTGGTTTGCCGGGAGTACATGCCGATCGGAGCAACCCAGCGGATGGCCTCATCAAATACTGCATCCCAGTTCGACGCATCATTTTGGGCCATGGCCAGCTGCTCTGGGTTTCGCATCATCGCCCACGAAGCAACACCAATAGCGTCGCGCGGTTCATTCAGTCCCCCGCCGATGGTCATTTTGAGATTAGCGCGAATAGATTCAACTGGCATTTGATAATTGGGCAGACGCACCAGTGCTGATAAGAGTGAGTCATCCGGGTGCTTTTTGTGCCAGGCCAGCATCTCATCGAGTGCTTCATCGACTTCGTTATAAGAAGCTTCACCTTTGGCCCAGACGACCGGGTCATCAGCATAGTTGCCGGTGGCATCGATCATGGTCTGCGACCAGCGTTGCAGGTCATGCTGGGTTACATTGTGTAAACCCGTGACGGCCCGCAGGTTTTCGGCAGCATAGGGAGCTGCGAAGTCCCAGACGAGGTCGGCGCCAGGCCCTTTAGCTTTGAGCTCTTCAAGGTAGCGTTGGGCATTGCGTTGGAAAATTGGCCGCCAGGTTTTCTTGACCACGGATGGTCGCAGTACCGGTTGCCAGGCCTGACGTTCCACACGGTGTTGGGGATCATCTTTGCGTAGCATGGAGTGACCCATCGCGCGAATCATCAGTGAGCCTTTTTCGTTTGCCGAAAAGGTTTCTTGGTCCAGCTCGGTATCATGGACGGCATCATAGGACGTCACCAAATAACGGCCAACAGCTGGTACCCAGTGGACGCCCCCTTCGGCGCGCAGCCGTTGGAAAATTGGGAACGGGTCGCGGTACAGTTCGGGAATGGTCACCCAGTCGGCAACTGGAGCCTGCTTGGCATTGACAATCTGAGTAGTCATCGCTAGTTCTTTCCTTCCCAAACGATCCGCACCGGATCAAATGCGACATGTGGCAGGTAATTTCCCATAAATAAATCGGCACCTTCTTCAGTCAGCCAGGTTGGCCCGGTGCCATCGGTTTGCAAGTCAACGGTCACACATGGCATCCGTCCACCAGATTCGAAGGGGTCAGCGACCGTCAGAACTGTCGTGTCATCACCCTGTTGCAACCAGGGAGCTTCAATCTTGACGACGAGCATGCCGCGGTGCCCACTAAAGTGGAGCGTCCCAGCAAATCGCAGTACACCAGTTTCAGTATTCTCATCCACGGCTGGGAAAAATGCTTCCCCGCTGTCCAGCATGCTGGCTTGATCATATACAAGCATCTCACCGTCCGATATGCGCTGAATATATTGGCGAAATGCTGCGTGCATACCCCAGGCGAGGCCGATGATGCGAGCCCGCTGCTGTGTCAAAATGTTGCTATCCACACTTCATACTGTGATGCAAGTAATAAAGAAGTGCAACTGAGGAGAATTTCGTTTTATGTGCAATATAGTTGAGTTATGTCGCTCCCCACTGGATCACAACCCACACTGCGGCAGTTAGAACTGTTCATCGCTGCCGCCGAGCATCGTTCCTTTGCTGCAGCAGCTGCTGAAGTGTTCGTCACCCCAAACGCCGTCTCCGCTGCGGTCACCGAACTCGAAACGCTCTTCAACACACAGCTCTTTATCCGCCGACGCGCCAAAGGTCTCACCCTCACCACGGCCGGACAAGATTTGGTGGTTCGGGCCAGGGATCTACTCGACCGTGCCAACGAGTTGACCCTACATATCGGCAACGTGAGTGATGTTCCTCGCGGCCCAGTCAAAGTTGGCTGCTATTCAACCTTGGCCGCCACAGTGGTACCGGAACTATGGGCCCAAGTCACCCGATTACTTCCGGAGATACAGCTTGATATTGAAGAAGGTCCCGTCGAAGTACTCTCCCAAAGGTTACTTGATGGCCACCTAGACCTATTGATCTCCTACCGAGTAGGCCTACCCATGGGTCTTGTCGTTGAAGTACTTTTCGAGTCCTCACCGCAGGTCGTGCTACCCGAAGATCACCCGATGTCCCACCAAGCATCGGTTGCATTAGAAGCCCTTAAAGATGAGCCCCTGATCTTACTGGACTTACCACCGGCAGGTGATAATACCCTGCGTCTCCTCCAAGAACGTGGCCTACGACCGCATGTACTGCACCGTTCAACCAGCTATGAAACGGTTCGATCAATGGTTGCCCGAGGTTTTGGATATTCGCTGTTTTTTCAGCAAACTATGAGCAATATTTCCTATGAAGGACTGAGGCTAGTGCATCGAGATATTCTTCCACCGCTGAATGCCGAGCCGGTGGTACTTTCGCGCCATGTCGATACCGAGCCCACACATCGCGCGCTAGCTGTAGAAGACGTTATTCGGAATATGATAAGCAGCTCAAAATCCGGACCGGCATCGGTCTAGAACCGATTATGAATTTGGGCCCTCCCTTGCCCCCATCGCGGGTGCTAGCACATACCTTTGAGCGCCAACGAATTAACGAATAATACGCTGAAATTACATTCGCCAGGCGATGGTGCGTGTCCGTCCTTCTATTGAATGGCACGTATCAGCGACGACGTTGACTCCGGCTGCAAGAGCCTTCTCAATGGCTGCTGGGCTGTCGACATCAAGTTGAAACCAAATATTTTTGACACCTAAACGGATTGCGTCATCGACGATTGCTTCGGCGGCCTCGGCATTGACAAAGACGTGTAGTACATCAATGGTGTGTGGAACTTCGGTAATACGTCGGTAGGCCCGGTCTCCATTAACGGTCTCGCGACGGGGATTGACCGGCACAATGCGCATACCAAGCTCGTTTTTGACAAACGAGGCAACCGGTTTTGCGACACGATGAGGACTATCAGTAAGTCCCACCACTGCCCAGGTAGCACCGCGTGTGGTAAGTAATTCTTCAATGAGGACCGGGTTGTTTGAGGCCTGTGGCTGATTCGATAGCTGTGTCATAACACCACTATAGGTATGTGACTGTCATCACGTCTAGCACGGTGATTTACCTTCGCTGTTTCTGGCCGTATCCTTATATTGGTAATTCTCGAGGAGGTATCGTGCCCCAATTGGTGTACTCGACCCGATTAGCCCAACTATGTGCGGCTACCGGTGTAGAAACTGTATTCATTCCGGAAGAACTCTGGAACACACCGTTGACCGAGGCATTTAGTGATGCCAAAGGCAATATCGCTACTGCTGAAGGTATCGCAGAAATCGATTTTCAAACGGTCAGCACGGGAACAGCTGACGGTGCAATCATGGCTGCCGCAGGTTATCGTCACGCCGGTGGCCCACCAGCCGCAGTGGTATTAGATGCCTCCGTGGACTTTCTGGCAACCTTGGACAAGATTGCCCAAGCGGTGCGAGATAAACTGTCGATGATTATCATCTTGGTCACCCCTGATGAGTCATTCAACGGTATCACCGCCAATTGGGCCAGTCTGGCTACCGGTGTTGGAGCCGTGGCAGTTCCGGGGGGTGAAGCACAAAATATTTCCCAGGCGATGGTTGAGGTTATTGAAGGTCTCAATAAACAACTCCCCGCTGTGTTGCTCGTTGATCCAGAAAACCTCGATGCTGAGCTCACCGATGAGGCAGAACCGGAGTTTGAGGCACCCCGTACCGGTGCGGTTCCCCAGGCATCACAGGTCACTCGGGCGGCAAAGTCATTAGCTCAAGCCCGGTGGCCACTGATCATTGCTGGGCGCGGGGCCCGGCACGCCAAATCTTCCATGGTGGCCCTGGCCAACACTACCGGGGCACTGTTGGCAACATCAGCAGGAGCACACGGACTCTTTGAGGATCAGCAGTTCAATATCGGTACCCTGGGCCGGATTTCTACCCCGAGCACCGCTGAGTTGGCCCGTGGAGCGGATGTCATTGTGGTCTTTGGATGTGCGCTGGACAATTGGACGACACGTGATGGTCGGCTGATCAGTCCCAATGCGGTGATTATTCAAGTAGATACATCACCGTGGGCGGTTGGTCGTTTTAGTGCGGTATCGCAATCGCTGATTGCTGATGCCCAGGCAGTTGCCTCCTCACTTGAAGTTGAGGCCAGCAAGCTCATTTCAGAAGCCAAGACCGGTTACCGAACAGAGCAAACACTGGAACGTTTAGACACTAAGTATTGGAATTCCCGGCCAATCCCGGAACACCAGTTGCGCGAAGATACCGTTGATCCACGGGCATTTCTTGATCGGCTCGAACAGGTTTTGCCAAAACAACGCACCGTCGTCGTAGACCAATCTGCCCAGGCTGGTTATGCCACCAACTATTTGCGCGTGCTGGACCATAAAGGCTACATGTTCTTTTCCTCCGGCGCCGTCGTTGCCGGCATGGGCGCATCAATTGCCCGTGACGATCGGATGGTTGTCGTCGTTACCCACCAGTCCGGGCTGATGGATTCCTTGGCCGATTTCCGCACAGCAGTCAAAAGTCTGAAACGTGGTGCCCTGGTGGTATTCGAGCAAGAAGCCCCGGTGGCGGAATTGACTCGACACTACGGTCTCCCGGTACATGAAATCACGAATCTGGACCAGCTCAACGAGCAAATGTTCAGTGAGGGTGTTGTTGTCCTGGCAGTACAGCAGCACCAAAATTGATTGAGCCCAAACCGCGCTATGCACACAGTTCCCCTTGCCATTCTCGACCGCGCTAATACCCGCAATGTTGGTGGGCAAATCATCAAGGCACCACAGATTTTTGCTGAGGTCACCGCACGAGCCCAGCATGCTGAGCAACTAGGCTTTCACCGTTTCTGGGTTGCCGAACACCACTCAGTACCAGGCATTGCCGGCTCCGCCCCGACACTACTACTCCCCCACCTGGCCGAGGCCACCTCAGCCATTCGTCTAGGCACCGGTGGCATTATGGTGCCCAGCCATCAGCCGTTGGTCATTGCAGAACAGTTGGGCACCCTGCACGCCTTATACGGTGGACGCATTGATGCTGGATTAGGTTCCTCGGTTGGGTTTACCAAACCTGTTCGTGCTGGATTGCGGCAGACAGCAGATGCCAAAGAGCACTTTACCGACGACGTCGACGAACTCATCCGATATTTGGATGGCACCGCCGATATCACCGCCTATCCCCAAAACTACGGACAGACTGACTTGTATGTACTGACAGGTGGCGGGGCGGCATCGTTTGCGGCGAGCCGTGGCATAGGGCTGGTACTTGGCGGGCCTGCAGTAACCGACGGGCTCCAGAACGCTGACCAAACCAATCAGGTTGTCGAAGAATATCGCAGCGGCTTCAATACTGCTGCTCGCGGCCAGGAGCCCTGGGTCATCGCGTCGGTCAACGTTGTCGTTGCCGAATCAGACTCACAGGCGTATTCACTTGCATTATCGGAGTCCTGGGCATTGGCAAGGTCTCGCAGTATTGGAGTGTTTCAACCTCTTGAGGACCCCTCCGTGCTCCAGCGGGAAAACATCTCGAATCAAGAGCAGCGACGTATTGATAGGGCTCTGGCGTCTACCGTTTATGGAGACCAAGCCACCGTTGTTGCCCAACTGCAGCGCATCATAAAATACACGGACGCCGATGAACTGATGATCACTGGAAACATGTGGGATCCGGTTGCACAGCGAGCCTCGGATCGCCTATTGATGGAAGCTTGGCAAACGTATTAGACGCTGCAGAGGCCTAGCGCCACTCGCTCCACCAGTGCCCGAAATAGTTCAAACCCCAGGATGAGCCATACTGCGAACAACCTAACTGTCGGGTCGCTACAGTTAGGTTGAGGTTGCCCAATCATGAGCGATGGTGGCTCAGGCTTGGGTATGCACCACTAATTTCAGAGCCCGACCAGACATACTTGTTCTAAAAAAGTGAGCTTTGCCTACTGTTTTATAGTGGTTTAAATAGTCGGCTGTAGTGTGTCTTCCCACCGAGGTATGGAACTGCCGTATTTCACCGGGCCGGTTGAATACTCAAGGCTCTGGCCCTCCAGCAAAAGCGGTGGCGGTACATATTCGACCCGCCCATAGTCGCTGGTGTGGAGCTCTCTAGTTGGGGTAGCCAGAGAGTCTGCGGTCTCCTCCATTATGCGTATTTGTGGCAGTTGCATGAGTTCATGAGCCGTTCTCGCCAGTGAGGTTTGGGCATGCGTAAGGTGATCGTTTGTGAGCAATATTGCCACAGCGGCTACCACTCCCATCCCCGTGGCATGATCAAGGGCTTGGACGGGCAGACTTCCTGGTGAATCGTAGCTATCGCGGTATATATGGGCGATCCCGCAGGCGGCTTGAACAATGCTATCGAACCCTTTGTGATGATAGGAGGATCCGTCAAAGCCCCAGGCATTAAGGCTCACGACTTTTAGAGTGGGCCAGTGTTCTAGTAGTTTTTCTGGGGTGAGGCCGAACTTATCGAGCGCTCCTGTGCGATAGCCCAGCAGCAGGACATGAC
>DXHA01000026.1 GCA_019113675.1 Candidatus Yaniella excrementigallinarum | reverse complement strand
CTGATGTCATAAAACGCGTTATTGGTTTGTCTTGATAATTGTTTTTACAGGTTTGTAAATAACTATTGTCTATCGATAAGTCTTCCTGTATGGTATATAGTTATTTTTATGACGAACCATACCACGGAAGCTATTGAACAAAATGATCAGGCTCCCGCCAAAAAGAACAAAGCATTATTTTGGGTTTTGGGATCTTTCCTGGTCATTCTGCTCATTGCTGGTGGGATCGTTTGGGCCGCCCTGGCCAAGCTAGGCGGATTTGAACGTATTGAGGATGCATTCCCAGATGAAAGTTTGCGTCCTGCTACGTCTGAACCTGCTGAAGGACAAGACGAACCTTCGGTCAACATTTTGTTGCTCGGCTCAGATTCTCGTGCCGATACTTCCACTCCAATTCTGGATGATCTTGGCAACCGCGCGGACAGCATCATGGTGGCGCATATCCCATCAGATCGTAGCGGCGTGCAGATTATGTCAATTATGCGAGATTCATGGGTCGAGATCGAAGGCCATGGTGAATCCAAGATAAATGCTGCAATGGCACACGGTGGGGTTCCACTGATGGTCCAAACCGTTGAGGGGTTAATCGATCAACGTATCGATCACATCGCGGTCGCAGATTTTAATGGGTTCAAAAATCTTACTGATTCGGTGGACGGTGTCGAGCTGGATAACCCTCGGGCTTTCAGCGTGGGAGATACTGATTTTGCTGAAGGAACGATCTCACTTGATGGTGAGGATGCACTGGCGTTTGTTCGCGAGCGCAAGAGTTTTTCCGATGGAGATTACTCAAGGGCCGAAAATCAACAGTTATTCATGCAGGCTTTTGCTGAGGAAGTTCTTTCGAGAGATACTTTGACTAGCCCTTCAAAGATGAATTCTTTAGTTGATGAAACTACCCCGTATGTTGCCCTTGATGATGATTTTGGCGCCACCGATATGTTGGGTCTGGGTCGATCGATGTCTGCAGTTCGCTCCAGCGATATCACCAGCTTTACTTTGCCGACCGCTGGTATCGGTACTGAAGGCGGCGGTCAGTCAGTGGTCTATGTTGACTGGGATGAGCTAGATGAGGTTCAGCAACGGTTTAAAGATGATGATCTCGCTGATTATCAACCTGAACCTTACTAAGCATGGGTTTTGCACTCTAAAGAGTCTTTCGGAACCCTACGCAGGTTTAACGCGATGTGTACAGTAGTAGGCAATACTGCCCAGCACGAGGTAGGCAATGGCACCAGGACATCTCTCCCAAATTGATCATTGGCACACAAGTGATCCACCAGATATCTATTTTACACGGGATTATTTCGATGTTTCCGCATCATTAGAACCTGATTTCGCAGAATCAGTCTTGCTGCAGTGGCAAGATGATAATGGCGTTGTCTATCTGCCGTTATTATTACGAACAATTAGTGATGAACCTTATTTTGATGCCACCAACGCGTATGGTCATGGTGGCCCTTGGCTTGATGGGGAACCTAATCTGTCAGCTTTTCGTGGCTATCTGGATGATTGGGCTAGACAGCGTGGTGTGGTGTCGTCGTTTATCCAGTTTCACCCGCTCCTTGAAAACGGGCCCGCGTTTGCGAGCGTGCTTGGAGCTCAAAAAGTCGGTCAAACAATAGCGTGGAATCTGAACACCGATGATCTTGTTGGCCAGATGGCAGCCAACCATCGTAGAAACTGGCGAAAAGCCGATCGAGCTGGAGTTGAAGCACGGCTATTACCCAATCCGTCTAACAGTGAGAACTTTCGTTTTCTTTATGAAATTTCTATGCAACGCCTTGGGGTCAAGTCTTTTTATTGGTTCCCGGAGGCGTACTGGTCTGGGCTGCAGAACAAACTGCGTGATCGCTCGTTGCAAGTTGACGCCGTCTACCAAGGTCGAACTGTTGCATCAGTGTGGTGTCTGCTAGGTCGAGACTATATGCATTTTCATCTCAATGGCGCCACTGATGAAGGCCGTGACCTACGTGGAACATTTATTGCACATGTTGCCGCCGCAGAATGGGGACGCGACCAGGGCTATAAACTAGCCCACCTGGGTGGTGGTTCTGACGAATCACTACTGAATTTTAAACAGCGTTTCGACCCTTCATCAGCTAGGCGGGATTTTTATACCGCTAAAATCATTCACGACCAGACAGTCTTCTCGAGATTATCCCAGGGGTTATCAGAAACGCGGTTTTTCCCTCCCTGGCGAGCCCCGGTATAGGTAGTATCGTAGGATGGATCACGCCTCCCATAAGCGCACTAGGCTTGCTAAACAACTGAGCCTTCTTGAAGCTCTCGTGTGGATTTTGGCCGTTGTAGTGGCGTGGTGGTGGATCTTGTCGGCCACAGAACAGGCCTTACAGTCGGCGATCTATTATGCATCTGTGGTCAGTGTCCTGGCTGGAGTGCGAGCATTTCTTGGCCACGGCAAAAATATTATTACCGCTACCGGGCTGTATGGTTTATCGACCGGAATGTTTATTGGATATTCAGGTATTATTTTGGCCGGGCAGCCCACGATCGATCCTCCGTGGTACTACTTAGCTTTGGCTAGCGGAGCAGGGTTAACCGCGCAAATTGGCACCACGCTATTAGCCTGGCGATACACACCAACACGCGTCTTCCCCACCCATTGGTTCCAAGCCCGGTCTGCGAATTGGGCGGTGGGCGCGGGTTTGCTGATGCTAGGGCTTGCCGTGGCTTTGCAGTTGATCGTGCCAGATTGGCAGTGGTGGGCTGAGGCCTCAGCGTTTTCTGCCATCTGTGTGCTAACCGGTGGACTTATGCTCCGCGATAAGGCCCGGCTTCTGTCGATCAGCACGGTATGTATTGCCGCAACTGTGATCCTATATGCGGAATTTTTTCACGCAGGCACCGGCCGTCTACTGATCGTTGCTCTTGCCTGTGCTATAGCAGTTATCTTTGCGTTTAGGTTTCAGAGGCTAACGCTCAAAATAGCCATCGTGCTGGTGATACCCCTGGCGCTTTGGTGGATGGCTATGGATCGGCTAGCCCTGGAACAGGGCATATCCGGAGCTTCTACAGCTGGTCGCACTGGTTTGGAATCTATGGTTGCCCCGTTAAACGTTTTCGCTCTCATGCTTGAGGCGCTCCATGAACATGGGTTCACGCCCTCTTATGGCTACAACCTATTATCCGTTCCCGCACTGTTTATCCCCGAATCGATTTGGCCCAACCAGCCTCGTGCTCTGGGTTATGAGGTGGTTCGTTTTGATGCCCCAGAACTTTACGGGGACGGGATTTTTTCAACCGTCGTATCTTCCACCGGTGAGGCTATTTACAACTTCGGTTGGTGGGGTCTGGCCTTGATCATCGTGGTTGCCGCCATTGTCTTGCGTTTGCTCGATGGTTTTCTACTGTCGCGATTGTCTGCTCAACGGCTAAATGTTATGGGGCTACTCGGGTTGGTATTTGCAGCGATGCTTGCTGGAGCAATCGCCGATTACACTTGGTCAGGCGTGCATACCTACGCGGCTCGTATGATTGCGCGACTGCCTGCCTTTCTGCTGATTGTCACTGCCGCATGGCTGACCACACGCATCCGATTTAATTTACAGCCCCGGCGGCAACACGCTACTCACGCCAAATTCCGAAAAAGAAAAATTCAAGACTGAATTGTATTGGAAGGCGCTTGTAGATCTTGTGTCCTAGTTTGCTTGTGCAAGGCTGAGAATATTGTTTGCCAGTTCAGCATACGTTTTGTCTCGGTCAAAGAGCTCTTCGGCCATGCGTCTGCTGTTGCATCCCATCATTGCTCTTCGCTGGGGATTGTCCACGAGATTTCTAATGGCCTCGGCAACATCAGAACTATTTTCACTGCGACAGTTCACTCCAGCAGCATAGGAATCCAGCAATCGACGGTATTCTATAGATTCTTGGGTATTGATAACTGGCAGTCCAGCAGCAGCATAGTCACCAACCTTGTTGAGGATGCTGCCGGCCGAACCTGCAACTATTGGATTGACGGCAATATCGGCATCTTGCAATTCCCGAACCATTGCTGGATATTGCAACTTCCCTAGAAACCGGGTTTTGATGCTGAGCTGTTCTGCGTATTTCTCAAAATCTTTACGCTTGGGTCCATCGCCAAGCACGGTAAGTTCTAGTCTCTGGAAGCGTGGATCTTCATGCTCCAGATTGGCCATCGCGTCCATTACCATAGGCAGGTCATAACTATGGCTTAGCGTGCCTGCATAAACCAGTTTGGTGCAGTCCGTCTCGATGGGTGATTCGTTATGCTGAGCATGCTGGGCATAGTCTGCTAAAGAAGTCCCAAGAAAAACTACGGAAGTTGGTAACGCACGTCTTGCGGTCCGTTGGGCGTGGTCAACATAGGATTGCGATACACCTAGAACCGCGTCGGCTTGACGGTATGCGAAACGGCTGGCTTGGATCATGCGAAAGAATATCCAGGTGAGTGCTGTTGGTGCTTTGAACCGCATCCCAAATGCTTCAGGCCAAAGATCCTGCACATCTACAACGAAAGCTGTGCCATGTTGTTTAGCAAAGGCTGCACAATTTGAGGCAACAACGGGTGGCGGGGTAGCACAATATATTAGATCAGGAACGGTTGGCCGGCTCCGCAAGAACTTAGCTATATTTCTGCCAAATACGTGCTGGCTTAGCAACCGTTTAACAGAAATATTCTTCGTATACCCGGGCTCATGCACCAACGTAATTTTAAAGTCTGTTTTGGGTAAAGGCAGAGCCCTCAAGGTATGGAAGTCGTGTTCGAAATCAGATGTTACGACTTCAACGTTTGCGCCTAACGCTGTGAGGCGATGGGCTATGTCGAGAAACCGGCAATTGCCTGTGCCGCTTGTGGCTGTAAAGTTTGCCACTAGAACTATATCGACGGTGCGAGCCGTTTTTGACGAAGCGTTAGGGCGCATCATAGGCTCCTCTACTCACTTAGAACAGCGCACATCATAGTAGTATCTTAGCCCCGTTTGGGTTGGATAAACAGGGCAGTTGGAGTTCTTTAGCGGTTAAATGGGTGATTTTTCAATTCGTTATCCAGATTCGTACCCATTTTCTATTTCTTTGGTGTAAAACATGTAGAGACAGGTCATACTGGTTGCGAGCGTCGAGGAGGAGTGTGGTTGGTCAAAATACTGCATGAGCTCTTTGCGAAAGTCCGCGGCAGCCAGACAGCGACCTTGACTCTGTGGCTATTGGTGTCCCAGTTACTCGCAGCTGGGGTGTCGTTTGTTGTCAATATTATTGCCGCTTATGGCTTGGATCCCGATCAGCGCGGTCTATTAGCCTTTTATCTCCAGATCGGCTATTTATTCACCACATTTTTGCTACTGGGGACAGAGAAACCATTTTTAGCAAACGTTCAAGCAAGGTTTTCCCCGGCTGTTGCGCTGCTTTTACGAATCGTACGGCCTAGCTACATCATCATTGCAGTAATCTTCGTAGGGGTTTTGGGCCTATATGCGTTTGGGTTTACCGCAATTGCAGCTCCGATCGGCTTAGTTGCCGTGTTTATTATCTGCAATCAGCACTTACGCATAGTCCGGGCTGCCTATATAACCAGTGGTGATCTGCGGCCCTTCCTCACGGTCATTACGACAACCAATGTTCTAACTTTGGCCTTTGCCGTGTTGTTAGCGGTTCTTCAACACGGTAATTTTCTCACCTGGTTACTAGCTTACGTAGTGGCAAATGTCATCGCTACCGTCTATGTAGCCAAATCCGCATTTGTGGCACGTGACGACGAAATTATACAACTTGACCTCATCCGTGCAATCCAACGCCAAGGCCTACGACTGTTACCGGCTTCGCTGGGTAATATCACGTTATTCCGCCCCGATCGCTTATTACTTCCGTTACTGGCCAGTCCAGCGGCTTTGGGGGTCTATATTGTGGTGTCTGCGGCCCTGGAAGTTGCGGTATGGCCTGTGCAGCAGTGGTCTGATTCCAAGATGCGTCAATGGCAGCAAACCAGGCCGTTCGCCAACCCCCGGTTGCGTCTGACGATAGTTTCCAAGGCAGCGCTGGGAGTCCTGGGGATAGCACTTGCCTGTTCCGCTGTGCTGGTACCGGTCGTGTTATGGGTCCTACCTGATGAGTACAATGCTTCGCTAATGCTCATCTTGCCTATTACTTGCGCCAATATTCTTTTTGGCGCAAGCCGTGCTCAACAAGGGATTGCTATCTCTGGGAACCGTTCCGGTCTGGTATCTACTGCCGAAGTCTCAGGTTTGTTGGTCTCGGTGGGAGCCTATATTGTGCTTATTCCACTATTCGGCGGAATGGGGGCGGCAGTGGGTTCTATTATTGGTAATAGCGTCTGTTTCGCTGTCACTGAGCTGGGCATTTGGCTAGCTCGACCAGCCGAGGAGTGATGTTAGAGCATCACCGAGCTACTATTCTGTGACCAGACGTTACCGCGCAGATACTCAGTGAGCTCTAATCCTTGGCGCACCTGGATAAGCCTATCGGCGGTTCGCGCATAGACCGGTGGTGGCGGTTCGATGAACAACGTGGGTTGAAAACTCATCGTGTATCCGCCGACTTTATAAAACACCACCCGGTCTCCTACTGATAGTGCTGGCTGATCGTGAAGCGTCATGAGGCGGTCATCTTCCATACAGGTAAAACCACTAATAACTTGTTCAGGCCGCGTTGTCTGAGCAGTGGTCTCTAGGCAGTATTCAAATGGCTTTTTTCGTCGAAATAGCGGGTCGATGTTTGTGCGGCTAGCATCGGCGACGATAAAGGTTGTCGAGCACACGCTCTTCACATCAATGACGCTGGCATGCATTTCTACCGGCACAGCCACCAATGATCCGCCAGGC
>DXHA01000025.1 GCA_019113675.1 Candidatus Yaniella excrementigallinarum | reverse complement strand
GATATTAAACGGAATAGTTGTCTCGTTAGGTACCGAACGGTAATACCAAATAAATTCGTGGTCGCTTGCCGCAGTGTGGTGGCCTATTGGGCTTCCGTCGTCGCCGACAATTTCGCCGTGTTTAATTCTGCAGGCTAATGTTTGCAGTCCTACGTGTGGGAACCGCTGGAGCAAGTATTGGACAACTGTGCTGTTGGTACCGGCCGGAATACGAAGCCTGGTTGGTCCGACGCCGTTGCGCACGGGCAAAGGGGGTGTAGCCATAAGGCTAGTTTAGGCGCGGAAACGCAGCGCATTGGGTGTTGTGTAGAAGCCAGCTTCGATAAGATGCGCGGCAAGTTGGGTACCACTTATCGGTTCACCATTGACCGTGGAGATGGCAAGCTTGTCAGTTTTAGCCCGCGTGAGCACATCAACTAATGCGGTGGCCGCCGGCGCTAAGTGGGCATCGCCAAATTGCAGCAGCGTTTTGCCACCGCGCTCCAGATAGAGGACCAGACCACCGTTGACCAGAACAACATAGGCGCCGGCTTTTCTCCCGGGACGATGGCCTTCGGTGGCGGGCCAGTCCAATGTGGCGCCGTAAGGATTCGCCGGATCGGTGGCGGCCAGACCGACGGCTTGTGGCTGGTTCGGGTCGTGTTCATAGGCGCGCAGTGCGTCAATGGTGGCTGCGGTAGAAAATTGTGCAGCTCCGAGGCCATCAATGAAGTACCCGCGGCGGATATGACCGGCTTCTTCCATTTTGGATAATAACCGGTAGTAGGCAGCAAACCCGCCGGGTAGGGCCTCGGCGGTGACGGCTCCGCGGGTGATGACCCCGTAGCGGTCTAATAAGTACTCGGCTTGCGCGTGCAGCGCGGCGGTGTTTTCATCGGTGCGTTGCGGCACCAGCGACCACCTACCCACCGTGGTAGGTGACGGCGGTTGTGTCGGAGCTAACCGGTTGAGTCGGCGCAGTCGGGCCCTATGCCGCATCGGGGTGCGTTGCGGTTGGGCCCGAGTGGTGGATTTGGTATAGGTGGCACGTACGGCGCTGAAGGTGTCATTGGTCACCTGTCCGGCCCAAAATAAGTCCCATAATGCATCGAGTAGTTCTTCGCTGGGATAGTTGAGTTGGGCGGCCAGTGCGGCAAAGAACCAGCCGCCTGTGCCCGTCAATGCGGTGAGGATGGCTTCATGGATAGCCAAGCGATCCTGGGTGGGGTGGATAGGTAAGGTCAGATCTACGGTATCAATGTGATGAAACGCCACAGACTGGTCCGGGGCACCGACCATTATAAATTGGCCGGTGGATAAGAGCTTATCAAGCATCGCCGGTTGGTAGTCGGAAATGCGTGCGGGCAAAAGAGCGGTTTCCCAAACTTGTGCCGGAGCCGAGAACCCGGTGAGCTGATCCAACACCAGCGTTAAACCGTCAATTCCACGTTCTTGAGGTGTGGGAACCACCTGATGTTGTTGCACCAAGTAGCGTGCATAGGACTGCTGGTCGACCGGTTCGACCTCGGCACGCAACTGGGCAAGCGAACGACGACGTATTCGAGCCAACACTTCGGTATCGCACCACTCATCGGTGGCTACCGGACCTTCGCCGGTAGGCGGGGTCGATAAGTAGGCGCCAAAGACGACCCGATGTTGTGCGGCCAAGCTTTGCAGGACCTGGTGGGCGATGACCGGGCCAATACCTAACCGTTGGGCTACCTGGGGTGCCGTGAAGGGCCCGTGCGTGCGCGCGTATCGGGCTACCAAATCGCCCAGCGGATCCTCGACTGCCCCTGCAAAGGCCTGCGGCACCCCGACCGGTAGTGGGATTCCTAATCCATCGCGCAGTCGTGGGGCATCTTCAATGGCCGTCCAATACTGTACCGAGCCGATACGAACCTCTAGGGCCCGCTTATCGGCAACTAGCGTTGTCACCCACTGGTGTGCGGTAGCCTGACTGACCTGTTCGTCGCCTTCATGTAGTCGGGCTGCCAACTCGGCGGTGGTCAGCGGGCCAAGTAGACGCAGCAGATCAGCGATACCTTCTATCCCGGTAAGCCGTCGGGAGGCTGCGGTGTGTTGCAATTCGGCTTCCACCTGTGCAATGACGTCGTCGTCAAGCAGCTCACGCAGCATATCTTGGCCCAGCAATTGCGATAGCAAACCGGGATCCAGCGACAGGGCTGCGGCCCGACGCTCGGCCAAGGGCGCATCGGTTTCGTACATGAACTGGGCGGTATAACCAAATAGCAGCGTTTGAGCGAACGGGGAGGCCTGTGGCGTTTGGACTTCCACCACGCGTAAGACACGGGTCCTGATTTGCTCTAGAATCTCCATGAGCCCGTCAAGGTTATAGACATCCTGCAGTACCTCACGCACGGTTTCTAAAATGATGGGGAACTGCGGATACTTAGCAGCTACACCCAGCAGTTGGGCTGCACGTTGGCGCTGCTGCCATAAGGGAGTGCGTTTGGCCGGATCACGGCGCGGCAATAATAAGGCTCGGGCTGCGTTTTCACGAAAATGTGCGGCAAACAGGGCAGAACCGCCAACATGCTGACGCAGTTGGTCACGCAAATCTTCGGGCTCAAACCAGAAAATATCGGCCCCCGGAGGTTCGCCGTCGGTAGCTGGCACCCGCACAATAATCCCGTCGTCTCCAGCCATGGCATTGGCATCAAAACCGTAGGTGGCTTTCACCCGCTCCGAGATGGCCAAGGCCCAGGGTGCGTGGACGGCTTTACCAAACGGCGAATGTAAAATGATCCGCCAGTCACCTAGTTCGTCCCGGAAACGTTCGATCAATATCGTGGTGTCAGTTGGCACATGCCCGGTCGCATCGCGCTGCTCGGTGAGATAATTGACCAAATTGTTCCGGGCATATTCATCTAACCCAGCGGCCGCTAGACGAGCCTGCGTGTCGTTTCCGGCCAGTATTTCGCGACGAAATGCACCGGTTGCCCGGCCCAGCTCTAATGGCCGCCCGGGCTGGTCGCCACGCCAAAACGGTAACCGTCCGGGCCGACCGAAGGCCGGAGTAACTAGCACACGATCGTGCGTGATGTCCTCGATCTGCCAGGTGGTGGCCCCTAAAATAATGGTTTCGCCGACTCGGGACTCATAGACCATTTCCTCATCGAGTTCTCCCACGCGTTTGGCGCCGTCGGCATCAGTGGCCAGATAGACCCCAAATAGCCCCCGGTCGGCGATAGTGCCACCCGAGGTTACTGCTAGCCGCTGTGCTCCGGGCCGGGCAGTAATCGTACCGGCTTCCCGATCCCACACCACGCGGGGCTTCAGCTGAGCAAATTCATCAGAAACATATTTGCCCGCCAATAAATCCAACACCGACGCGTATACATCTAGCGACAGGGCGGTAAACGGTGCCGCCCGGCGCACCAGCTCAAACCAAGCCTGATCGGTCAACTCATCCATGGCGGCGGCAGCGATGGTTTGCTGGGCCAAAATATCCAACGGGTTAGCCGGAATATCCAGGGCCTCGATGGACCCGGTCAGCATCCGCTCGGTCACCACCGCGGCGTCGACCACATCGGCACGGTGCAATGGGAAAAACCAGCCCGTGGATACTTCACCGACCTGGTGGCCGGCCCGTCCCACGCGTTGTAACCCGGCGGCAACTGATGGGGCAGCCTGTAGATGAACCACCACATCAACTACACCCATATCGATGCCTAATTCCAACGACGACGTCGCTACTACGCATCGCAACGTGCCGGATTTGAGCCCATCTTCCACTTCGGCACGGGCGGTAGCCGACATGGAACCGTGATGCGTGCGGGCAAATTCCTCCTCGGCTTGCCACCGTTCATTAAGAGCTTCGGTAAGCCGCTCGGCGGATCGCCGGGAATTAACGAAAACAATCATGGAACGATATGTTTCGCCCAACTCCATGATCTTGGCTTCCACATGCGGCCACATCGAAACGTTTTCTTCTGCAGAACCCTCAGTTGCCGGCTGGCTCATATCGGCTACTGGCACCGATACCGTAATGTCCCAGCGCTTTTCCTCGGCACCGTCAACGACCTCAACGGGTTGGACACCACCCAAAAACCGAGCCACTTCTTCGGCCGGACGAACCGTGGCCGATAAGCCGATACGTTGCGCCGGCTGAGGTAACAGCGCATCGAGCCGTTCTAAGGACACCGCCAGATGGGCGCCACGCTTATTGCCGGCCAGCGCATGCACCTCGTCAACAATGACAGTTTCCACTCCTGCCAGACTCTCGCGAGCCTTCGACGTCAGCATCAAGTACAACGATTCCGGGGTGGTAATCAAAATTTCGGGCGGATCGGTGACTAATCGACGACGATCCCGTGCTGAAGTGTCCCCGGAGCGCACACCGGTACGGATCTCTGGTACCTCAAGTCCTTGAGCGCGCGCCGTCTGACTGATGCCCACTAATGGCGCATTCAGGTTGCGTTCTATATCAACGCCCAGCGCCTTTAGCGGTGAAATATACAATACTCGGGTGCGGGGTTTTGTTTGCGCCGGATGGGTGATCAGCCGGTCAATTGCCGATAGAAACGCCGCTAGCGTTTTGCCCGAACCCGTCGGAGCTATCACCAGTGCGTGCTGGCCTGAAGCAATAGTTTGCCATGCCCCCAGCTGTGCTTTAGTTGGCTGGGCAAATGCGGCTTCAAACCACGCCGAAGTGGCAGCAGAAAACCCATCCAGCACTGAACTCATGCCACCAGACTACTGGTGATGGTATGGACGACCAGCAGAAATCTCCTGCGCGCGATAAATCTGTTCGACTATCATCAGCCGCACCAGTTGATGCGGAAACACCAATTTCGCCAACGCCCACACCGTATTGGCACGCGCTCGCAATGTCTCATTGACCCCGTAAGCACCACCGATAATGAACACCACACGATGAGACGTATCAAATAACTGTTGTAGCCGGTTGGCCAGTTGCGGTGAAGTGCATTGTTCGCCACGCTCATCAAGCAAAATGACATGGTCCTGCGCTCGCAGCTGCTTGCTAATTGCAGCAGACTCTTCATCCCGAGAGCGCTGCTCCCCGGAGGTGGTGTGAGGTACGAAGGTGAATTCGATGTCGTAAGGTTTCTTGAGTCGTTTGGCGAACCGATTAATGCCTTCAACGACCCAAGACTCGTGACGTTTGCCTACTGTGATAATACGTATTGACAAGGTTGAAGTCCTCGTTTCGTGTTGTACAGTCCATACTGTAGCTTGTCAGTATGGAATTCACACCGTGGACAATACTGATTGATGCCGGGCTAATTGGCCTGTTGCTTATCATTGGCGCCGGTCTGCGCGCCGTCATTAAACCTATCCAAACATTGATGATCCCTGCCTCGGTTATTGCCGGAGTGCTGGGGCTGGTGCTGGGACCCGAAGTGTTGGGGTGGCTACCGCTATCCGACCAGTTATCCACGTACTCATCGGTGTTGATTGCCATTGTGTTTGCCGCAGTGGCGATGACGGACGACTTCGATATTCGCAAGATTAACCGTAATGTTGGCGGTTTTGCCGCCCACGGTGTCTTGATGTATGCACTGCAGGTCGCACTGGGTATGGGTTTTGTGTTGGTCTTATTACAGCCGCTGTTTGGCTCACCGGATGCACTTGGGACTGTGCTATTTGCCGGCTGGGTTGGTGGCTATGGCACAGCAGCGGCGATGGGTGATGCTTTTGCCAACACTGACCCAGAAATCGCTTCGTTGGCGTTCACCTCGGCAACCGTAGGCCTGATCGTGGGCATTGTTGGTGGGATTATTCAAGCCAAAATTGCCGCTAACCGTGGGCATGTCAAAGCGTTTCGCTCCATTGGCGACCTACCCGTAGAAGAACGCACCGGATTGATACGCGAAGTCAACCGGCGGCCATCGCTTGGTCAGCACACTTTTACCGGTTCATCTATTGAATCTTTGGGTTTCCAAGTTTCTGTCGTCGTCATGGTTTCGGCTGCAGCTTATGGACTGTCATTGGTCGTCGAGCATTTCTACCCGGCACTTTCGGTGCCGGTATTCGTGCTGGCCTTTATCTTGGGGCTTATTCTGCGTGCGGTTATGGCCCGCGGTAAGGTCTCTACCTATGTTGACCGGGCTACGCTGCAGTCCATATCTGGTACTGCCACCGATGTATTAATCGTTGCCGGTATCGCATCGATTCAGCCGCATGTGGTAGCAAGTTTCGGTATTGAACTGGCCATGCTATTTATCTTCGGTCTTGGACTGACGTTGTTTTTAGGGTTGTGGGTTGCTCCGCGGCTTATGCAACAGGGCTGGTTCGAACGCTCAATTTTCACCTGGGGTTGGTCCACCGGTGCAGTCGCCACCGGTATCGCCATGTTGCGGGTAGTTGACCCAGAGCTGAAATCGGGCACCATGGAAGACTTTGGTCTGGCCTATATTCCGGTTACCCCGGTGGAAATTACCGCTGCAACCTTTGTGCCACCATTGATCTTTGCCGGGGCTGCCTGGGCCGTGGTTGGCATCTGGGGCGCCATTGCCGTGGCTGCCATTATTTTTGGGATGTTTTTGGCCAGAAGGAATCGACCCGCGATGCAACCTGCCTAACCGAAACCCGGTCACCCAAGGTGGCCGGGTTTTTGTACCTACAGCGGTGTATACAACAGTTGCCTATTTATGGGATAGATCTCAACGCATTGGCCAATATCGCTATGCCATGTATACACTGGAGGTATGCGAGCCAGTGAACGAGCCTACAGAGCGCTGCGCCGGGACATCCTAAATTGGGAACTTGCCCCCGGAACAGCACTTGCTGAGGTGGAGTTATCGGAACGTCTGGGTGTCTCCCGGACCCCGGTTCGTGAAGCAGTGGCACGGCTGGTCGCCGATGGTTTGGCCACTGCCCAGCGAGGCCGCGGTACGGTAGTATCCGATGTCTCCCTAGATGATCTCACCGACATGTTCGTACTGCGCCGCGTCCTAGAGACCGAGTCAGCCCGATTGGCCGCTGGCAGCGAGCAAACCCACCGGTTTGGTCCACTGGCCAAAAAGTTTCGCGACGTCGCAGAAAACTCGCAAACCCTGGCGGAACCCGGCCCGTATTATCAGTTGATCAACACCATGGACGAGCTGATCGATACGGCCGCCGGTAATGAATATTTAGCCACCGCACTGGCGAATTTGCGCGTCCATTTATCGCGGGTTCGTCGCATGGCCAAAGACAATCCAACCCGGCTAGCCGCATCTGCGGTAGAACACTCCAAAATTGCTGAAGCTATCGCCAATAAAGACCCGTTATTAGCTAGTGCAGCGACGACCATGCATTTGCACGCGTCGCTGGACCATATCCTTACCCATGCTGAAACACCGAAGGGACCTCATGATTAACCACGAAGTACGCGTCTACCCGTCCGCTGAACACCTGCCACACGAAGATCAGCTGGCCTATAAGATTGCCAAGGTTGCCACCGACGACGTCGCAGTAACCGACGAAGTCAAAGACATGATCATTAACCGCATCATTGATAATGCCTCGGTGGCAGTGGCCTCACTGAATCGTGCACCCATTGTCTCGGCACGGGCACAGGCGATGACTCATGCGCCATCGGCCAACGGCACCGGCGCATCAGTATTTGGTGTTACCCAAAAGGTCTCGCCAGAATGGGCTGCCTGGGCCAATGGCGTGGCCGTGCGCGAATTGGACTACCACGACACCTTTTTGGCTGCAGACTACTCCCACCCCGGCGACAACATCCCGGCGGTGCTGGCTGCCGCTGAGCATGCCGGCAAATCCGGTCACGAGTTGATCCGCGGCATTGCTACCGCCTATGAAATCCAAGTCAATCTGGTAAAAGCCATCTGCCTGCACGAACACAAAATTGACCACGTCGCCCACCTGGGCCCATCGGCAGCAGCAGGACTTGGCACATTATTGGATGCCGATACCGAAACAATTTTCCAAGCCATTGGCCAGGCGTTGCACACTACAACCGCCACTCGCCAGTCCCGTAAAGGCGAAATTTCCACTTGGAAAGCCCACGCTCCGGCATTTGCTGCCAAGATGGCCGTAGAAGCCATGGACCGTGCCCTGCGTGGCCAAACCTCGCCGGTACCAATCTATGAAGGTGAAGACGGCGTTATCGCCTGGCTGCTAGATGGCCCTGATGCTCATTACACGGTGCCGCTGCCCGAAGACGGCGAAGCAAAACGCGCCATCTTGGATACCTACACCAAGGAGCACTCCGCCGAATACCAAGCACAGGCCTGGATCGATTTGGCCCGCAAACTCCACAACGAGCACCCAGAGGCTACCGACCCGGCCAATGTGGAGTCCATTTTGATCAAGACCTCACACCACACCCACTACGTGATTGGTACCGGTGCCAACGACCCGGAAAAGATGGACCCCACCGCATCGCGCGAAACCCTGGATCATTCGATTATGTACATCTTCGCCGTCGCATTGCAGGACGGCGCGTGGCATCACGTGGATTCCTACGCCCCAGAACGCGCCCAGCGCCCGGATACTGTTGAACTGTGGCATAAAGTCTCTACCGTGGAAGACCCGGAATGGACTCGCCGCTACCACTCACTAGACCTCAACGAAAAAGCTTTTGGAGGTTCGGTGGAAATCACTATGAAAGACGGCACCGTGATCACCGATGACATCGCCGTCGCCGATGCTCATCCGCTAGGTGCCCGCCCATTTGGCCGCGAACAATACATCAACAAGTTCCGCAGCCTGGCCGAAGGCGTCATCGAAGAAGACGAAATCGTTCGCTTCCTGGACGCCGTCCAACGTCTTGATGAACTCCAGGCCGGTGAACTCGATCAGCTCAACGTGGTGACCAACTCCATCACGGCTGACGCTCCGAAAGGACTCTTCTAATGCTGTATTCAAAAGTTAGTCCAGCCGAAAAACGCACCGCGCTACGCAATATGCTCACCCCCGGAGCAGCTAGGCAATTCCCCGGTGCATTCAACCCGCTGTCTGCGCGGTTAATCGAGGATAAAAATTTCGACGGCGTATATATCTCCGGTGCCGTGCTCGCTAACGATCTGGGACTTCCAGACATTGGCCTGACGACGCTACCGGAGGTAGCCAACCGGGCAGGACAGATTGCTCGGATGACAGATCTACCCGCCCTGGTGGATGCTGACACGGGATTTGGTGAGCCCATGAACCTAGCCCGCACCATCCAGGAATTGGAACACGCAGGGCTAGCCGGGATGCACATCGAAGACCAAATCCTGCCAAAACGTTGTGGCCACTTAGACGGTAAGACCGTCGTCGATGCTGCAACCATGACCCAGCGAATCGCCGCCGCCGCCGATGCGCGCATCGATGAGAATTTCCTCATCATGGCCCGCACCGATATCCGTGGTATTGATGGTTTGGATGCCGCCGTGGATCGGATCAAAGCCATGGTAGATGCCGGGGCCGACGCGATTTTCCCAGAAGCCATGAAGGATTTATCCGAATTCGAGACTATTACCAATGCCGTCGAGGTGCCGGTGCTGGCCAATATGACAGAATTTGGTAAATCCGAGCTGTTTACCCGTCAACAACTCGCTGATGCCGGGGTGGCCATGATTATTTATCCGGTCACTTTGTTACGCAGTGCAATGGGAGCCGCAGAACGCGTGTTAGATACGATTAGCGAAAATGATACACAGCAGCCTGCTGTGTGGGAGATGTTAACTCGGTCTCGCCTCTATGAGCTTGTAGCCTATGAAGACTACAACGCGTTTGACTCCGGTATCTTCAACTTCGAAGTACCCGGTCTGGATATCGAAGCCAACGCCGAAACCCTCTGATTGGAGTAGTTATGTCCGAAGAGATTAAAAAAGGTCTAGTCGGCGTGGTCGCCGATTCCACTGCCGTTTCAAAAGTCAACCCTGACACCAACTCGCTACTGTACCGCGGTTATCCGGTCCAAGAGTTGGCTGAGCAGAAGTCCTTTGAAGAAGTTGCCCTATTGCTGTGGAACGGTGAGCTGCCCTCCCAGGCCGAATTGGATGCCTTCATCAAGCTGGAACGCGCCAATCGCACATTGGATCCAGCCGTGAAAGCAGCCATCGACCTGCTACCCAAAGATACCCATCCCATGGATGTTGCCCGCACCGCTGTTTCAGTGATTGGAGCACGCCACGCCGACGCCGAAAATGCTGACCCTTCGGTGGAACTACGCAAAGCCAAAGAACTCTTTGCCGCATTCCCCGCTGTTGTGGCCTATGACCAACGCCGTCGTCGGGATCTGGATATTGTTGAACCACGCGAAGACTTGGATTATTCGCAGAACTTTTTGTGGATGACCTTTGGTGAGGAATATCCGCCAGAAGTGGTTGACGCCTTCCGTGTCTCCATGGTGCTCTACGCTGAGCACTCCTTCAACGCTTCAACATTCACCGCCAGGGTCATCACGTCGACGGAATCTGACCTGCACTCGGCCGTTACCGGCGCCATCGGTGCTCTCAAAGGGCCGCTGCACGGTGGGGCGAACGAGGCCGTTATGCATACCTTCGACGAGATTGGCATTGACAAAAACGAATCCCGCGAAGACGCCGCTTCCCGCGCCAAATCCTGGATGGAAGCAGCCCTGGCCAATAAGAAGAAGGTCATGGGCTTTGGCCACCGTGTCTATAAGAACGGCGACTCACGTGTACCGTCAATGAAGGCCGCACTGGACAAGATGATTGACTACTACGGTCGGCATGAGATCTTGGGCCTTTATGATGGCCTAGAAAAAGCCATGAGCGAAGCCAAAGATATCCTGCCAAACTTGGACTATCCGGCAGGGCCGACCTATCATCTGATGGGTTTTGACACCGATATGTTCACGCCACTGTTCATCGCCGCGCGTATTACCGGTTGGACATCGCATATCATTGAACAGCGTGCTGACAATGCGTTAATCCGCCCGCTGTCGGCCTATCACGGGCCAGATCAGCGCTCACTCTAGTAGCATGCTGCAGCAGCGTAGAAAAGACCGCGAACCAAACGGTTCGCGGTCTTTTCTGGCGGTAGCGGAGGGATTTGAACCCTCGGTACGGGGTTGCCGTACAAAGCATTTCGAGTGCTTCACCTTCGGCCGCTCGGACACGCTACCAAATACCCAGGTCACTATACCCGACGGTTAGCTCAATTCCCAAAATTAGCGTTTCGTCGCAAAAAAATCCTGCAATAGCTTGCGACACTGCTCAGCTAAGACCCCGCTGATAACTTCGACCTGATGGTTCAACCGCGGTTCCCGCAGGATATCCAGCACCGACCCGCTGGCCCCCGTTTTGGGCTCCCAGGCACCAAATACCACTCGTGGTAGTCGTGCCAGTACCATAGCTCCGGCACACATCGAGCACGGTTCAACGGTAACTACCAGCGTGCAATCGGCTAGCTCCCAGTCAGAAGTGCTAAGCGCCCCAATAGCGTTGGAAATCGCTACCATTTCTGCATGACGGGTTGGGTCACCCGAATGTTCTACGGCATTGACTCCTGAAGCCACCAAAACGCCGTCTGGCGCGTAGATAGCGGCGCCGATGGGCACATCACCGGTACGCGTAGCTGTATGTGCTGTATCGATGGCGTGTTGCATCCAGGCAGTGAGTTGCTCGTGGGGCGGAAGTGTCGTCACACCATTTACTGTAGGTGATCTAAACTGACAATATGCGTGTTCATTTGGTAGACCATCCGCTGCTTGCCCACAAACTCACGGTGTTGCGTAAACAAAACACCTCTTCAATGATTTTCAGACAGGTGACTGAGGAGCTCGTCATGCTGTTGGCATACGAGGCGGCGCGAGACTTGGCCGTCGTCGACGTCGAAATTGAAACCCCGATTGCCACAACCACCGGCAAACAAATTGCCAAACCCAGACCCCTTGTGGTGCCGATTCTCCGTGCCGGTTTGGGCATGCTTGACGGCATGGTCCGCATGGCTCCTACCGCTGAGGTTGGATTTCTGGGCATGATTCGCGATGACGAGACCTTGAACATTGTTACCTATGCGGAACGGCTGCCCAAAGACCTTACCGGTCGCCATGTATTCCTGCTCGACCCGATGCTGGCGACCGGTGGCACATTGGCTGAAGCCTGCCGATTTCTTTATGAACGTAATGCGCGCCGAGTCTCTGCCATTTGCTTGCTGGCAGCCCCAGAAGGCATCAATTACCTAGAGGAACACCTGGCAGATCTCGATATGACGTTGTACTTGGCCGCTATTGATGAACGGCTCGACGAAAATGCGTACATCGTGCCGGGACTGGGTGACGCCGGCGACCGACTCTACGGTGTCACAGAATAATCCTTATACAGCCGTGTTGGGGCTATACCGGCTATGATTTGAAATGTTACGAGTGAGTTTGCTCACTTAATATGCCAGAAAGTCCACATAGTGAGATAAAGCAGGGGTCCGCGCTTGCGTTACATGACTGTTACGCGTCAATGTTAGTGAGAGCAGATACCAGTTCGAGTCAGGTTAGGCCCGAATTTCGTCGGTGGTCACCGCCGTTTAGTTTGTTGAAGGAATAACTCTATGACAAGCGCAGCCCAGCAAGGTTACGTTCACATTTCAGTTCGTAATGCACAACGCCGAGCAGAACGAGTACGAGCGTATCAGGAGGCCGATGAGACTCGACTCAGGGCTGTTCCTTCAGAGCCCGATAATACTGCCCCGGCGCACATGGAAACTGAGGCCCGCGGCTTTGTACTGTACGTGGGGATGGACGAACAGGCTGCACTGGCTGCCGGTACCTCGCTGACCCGGCTGGCCAACGAATTGCGTCACTACGTTGAAACCCTAGTCCAGGGTGCCGATTCCTATGCTGCAGTGGCCATTGCCCCGGCCGATGCTACAGGCGATGATCTCGACGTCGTACGTCAAGTCACTGCAGACCCGACAATCCAGCAGGCTATCTCACCAGAGTTGGCAGCGGCGCCTGCACCCGTATCCACGCGACAACCCGGTGTGCTGATTGATCTGGCCCGTCGGGAAGTTCTTCTAGACGGTGAGCCACTGAACCTAACCTATAAAGAATTCGAATTGCTCAACTATTTAGTAGAAAATAGTGGCCGAACCGTCAACCGCGAAGAGCTACTTGGGACCTTATGGGATGAAACCGAAGAAGTCCCGAACGAACGTACCATTGACGTCCACATCCGCCGGTTGCGCGCAAAACTGGGGCGCCTATCCGGCACCGTGCGCACGGTACGCGGCCAGGGCTACCGCTTCTATGAACACCCAGAAGTGGTGATCTGGGCGGCTCCAGAATATTCCATCTAGTTGCAGGGTAGACTTTAGTTGACCAAGGAGTGGCAATGGCCGAGCACGACCCGCTGCAGTTCTACTTAGATAAATCAAACCCGGAGGCCTGGAAGGCCGTAGGACAATTATCCAAAGTAGTGGGAGACGATGCGCGTGCCGCAGGGCTCTCCGAAGAATTAATTGAGCTGGTAAATCTACGGGTTTCGCAACTCAACGGGTGTGCTTTCTGTTTAGACTTGCACACCCGTTACGCAGTTAAAGCAGGAGTATCTGACCAACGTCGCGGGACACTTTCGGCATGGTGGGAAGCCGAACAATTGTATACCGCCCAAGAACGTGCCGCGCTTTTACTGGCCGAAAAAGTGACCACCATCGAAGACATTGAGTCGGTCCAAGCAGCCCAATTGATATCCTCCGGCGACCTCACACAGGAACAATATGCTGCGGTGCAATGGTTGGCTATGACCATGAACCTCACCAACCGGATATCTATCCTCTCGCACCACCCGGTTCGCCCGAGCGCCGAGACGCGATTGGGGAAGCAACGTGACCAATCTTGATCCCAACCCGGAATTGATCGATTTCAACGCCCCGCACAACGCGTTGGGGTTATCTGCCGGTTTTGAAGAAAAACTCGGGTCAGACTACATCGTCGAGGTGCTAGAACCCCGTCTAGTGCCATTGGGTGGCCCGCGTGCCATGACGGTGCAACGGACCATTCCGCAGCGAGCGCGTTCACTGATCGGAGCCTGGTGTTTTCTAGACTATTTTGGTCCTGACGACGTCGCAGAAACCGGCGGCATGCAAGTACCTCGCCATCCACATACCGGGTTGGCTACTGTTTCTTGGCTGTTCGAAGGCCGGGTTGACCATGTTGATTCTGCCGGTAATTGGGCACTTATTCGGCCCGGTGAGGTCAACCTCATGAGCGCGGGATACGGTATTACCCACTCAGAATATTCGACTCATGACACCACCATATTGCACGGGGTCCAACTATGGTATGCATTTCCTGAAGAGCAGCGATTCGTGGCACCCCACCTTGATCAATATCGACCCGAAACCATTACCGGGCCAGGCTGGGAAGCCAAGGTTGCCATTGGCTCGCTACTTGGGGTCTCCTCGCCGGTAGAAACCTATAGTCCACTGTCGGCCGCCGAGATTTCACTGAAACCCAATACCACCATGGAGATTGCGGTTCCAGCAGAACACGAACACGGCCTGTTGGCCATTGAGTGCACGGCAAACTTTAACGGTGCATGGATTGAAGAAAACCATTTGGGCTACCTGGGTACCGGTGTCACCACGCTGCAACTGAGCTCAGGTGATTCACCAATCCGAGTCATGCTCATTGGTGGTGAACCACTAGATGAAGACATTGTGATGTGGTGGAATTTCGTTGGTCGATCTCATGACGAGATTGGCTTATGGCGCGAACGTTACCAGACCGAGATGGGTTTTGAGGTCGGTGCTGACCCCTCGCGCGTTGTCGGCCCTGTCTACTCCGACGGTACTGTGTTTCCCCAATATGGTGACTTCCCGTCCGATCAGCCGGCACCACTACCGGCACCCGAACTACCCTCCGTGGCGATGAGACCTCGGAGAAATCCGCCAACAGTGGCACGTCGTAAGGAGCAGTAATATGCGACCAGAATTTTACGAACAAAACGGCTACATCACTATGACAATTGATGGTGCCACAGCGGGACGTGAAGTCTATCGTGACCACGAAACCGCCGATGGAACCAAGCAGCGCATCTTCGTTGAAACTGTTGTAGAAGAAGACTATCGTGGCGCGGGTCTGGCAGGACAACTCGTGAAGTATTCGTTGGATGCCGCATTGGACGCAGGATACCGTATTGTCGCAATCTGTCCATATGTAAAAAAGTGGATCGAAAACGCTGACGATCAACGTTACCGAGACGCAACGGATACGGCTCGTCCTGAACACTTTAGCTAAGCTCTATTGGAATTTTATGTCAACTAATACTGACCAGAAACGCCTCATTGTTCTGCGGCACGGCAAAGCAGCGTACCCACCCGTAGAGGATCATGAACGCCCGCTTGCTGATAGAGGAAATACCGAAGCCCCTGCTGCCGGACGTTGGCTGGTAGAGCAAGGTATCTATCCTGATGCCATTATTTCTTCGGATGCGTTACGAACACGCCAGACCACCACGTGGGTTATCAGTGAGCTGGGGGAACAGGCCCCAACGCCGTATTTGGATTCGCGACTTTATATGGCATCGGCGGCCCAGGCGCTGTCGGTGATCAATGAGACGGAAGAACAAGTCCGAACGTTATTAGTCGTCGGGCACATGCCGTGGGTCCAAGAACTGGGCATACGCCTAGCTTCTGTGAGCTCCAGTGAAGAAGCTGTCATCGATATGGCCGAACATTATCCAACCCTTGGCATGATGGTATTTAGCATTCCTGGAGATTGGGCTAGCCTTGATGGTCGAGACGCCGATATGACCCATTTTACTGTGCCACGGTAAACGCTCTGTGGATTGCGGTGGTTGCTGCAGACACCAAAGAGATGCTCATTAAGGTCACCGCTAACCAAAGTGGAAGCGGTACAAGCATAACTGCCGTCAATGCGAGGATTGCAACTCCTAACGCTACTCGGTACCAAGCCATAATCAGCTCCAATAGGTGTTTCGTAGTGGGGTCTGGGTAGGATCTAGCCAGGCTGCTGGTTTCCAATATAGTTGGCTATTGGAATCGAAGACAGGTGTCCACACGTGTTTGTGTACCAGCGTATGACAGCTCGGACATAATAGTGTGACGTTATCTGCGTTAGTACTGCCGCCCTGGCTCCACCAGATCAAATGGTGGCCGTCAGTATAAGCAACAGGGCTTCGACAATCGGGAATAGAACACGACCCGTAATTGGCCAGATCCAGTTTTAACCGATGTGAAAAGGTTCTGACGGCGCGGCCACGGTCCAGTAGTACTTTGCTGCTGCCAAGTACCTGGGGGATTAGTTCAACATCACAAAGCCGAGATCGCAGGTTTTGTGGCGCAGTCGTCCCGCGGAAAGTAGTACGAGATATAAACGGGTGCCCACGCCGTGGCTTGGGAATGCGGAGTTTCGTATTGCTGTCACTATATTTGGACAAGTCAATCTCGATGAGTGTCGTACCGTCATTTTCAGTTTCAATAATTTGTTCTGGAGCTAGTTGCAGTCCCTCTATGTACCGTGGCGACCCAGTGTCAAAGCCGGCAATGCCCGGCAGCCTGCAATGCTGTTTTGGTAAATCATAGGCAGCAGGTAGCTGTTCATCGAGGACACCGGTAAAGGTTTCATAATCTAATGCAACGCGAAGTTGAGTCGGTGCACCACCAAATAACGATAGCCCGTGCACTGATGGATCCAACCTGCCAGTAGCACGTAAGTGTGCGATATAAACATCGTGTAGTCGCTCGTGGCGAGGACGAGGATCCAGGCGGTCCATCTCAGCTTTGGACAGCTGTCGGCCGTCCATGGTGACGGCGTGGATTGTCCGGTCATTGATCTCTTCGTCGAGCTTGTCCTGGGTAGCAGATAAAATCTTTTGCGGTGTGGCATCCGGAGGTAATTGAGTCAGGACATCATCCATAAAGCCCTGTCTATGGGCATCGTCGTCAGATGGTGTTGGCCCATTGTTTGGGCGTGGATCCGAAGGATCGGCAAGCAAATCGTCAACAGACTCACGAGCCTGGTGCGGAGAACTGGAATAGCGATTTTGATGGGCTCGAAAATTTAGCCCGGCATACATGATGCCAAGAAATAATTCCAAATTGATAACGTCAGTTATAATCTCGACTTTAAGCTTATTATTGACAATTTTGTATCGAAACGAATTTTCGATCTTATTAAGTACTTCTTCGGGAGGCGGACCGTCAGCATCGATAGTAGCTGCGGCTTGAGCAAGCATGTCATCGGTAAGCTTGGACAGCTCAGCCGGTTTCACGGTGGTTGCAGCATTACGAAACGACTCATCCAACTGGGCTATAACTTCGCGAATATTTTCAGGTGCAAGGCGTACTGCTCGCAGATACTTTCTAACTAATTTTAAAGACCGGGCAATAGTATCGAGATTTTCTGGTGGCAGCTCTCCAGCACCATATGCTGTAGCAACCATAGGAAGCTGCGGTGGTTCTCCGCTGCCTTCAATGGTTGACATCTGCTGGCGGACAAGCTGGGCTCTATCCCTGTATTGAGCAGCCTGACGCGTCTCAATGCCTAAGCGGTCGGCTATGTAGCCGTGACCGGTTCGCCATTTCTTGATATCTGAAGGGATACCTAAGACAGTGTCTTTATCTACTGTGATGGCACGATCCGCCATCACAGATATCGTAAGCATAGTGTTGTCAAGAGCCCGGCTGGTCTGGCGCCAATTATGCAGCACAGCCGGCAGAGTCTCGTGGAACTCTTCGGGTGCAATTGGGTCCTCTCGGGTATTGGAGCCCGCAGCCAAATGTGTTCCCCAATCACTACCATCTGCGATCCGGTAACGGCCAAGCTGTTCATACCATTGGTCTGGATCGGTTACTTGAGTAGCAAGCGATTCGGCTAATTTACAGATTATGGCCATCTTGGTGCCGGGTGGGAGTTGCTTCACTGTTTTATCTGGGATGATGTGGTCAACATCTGGGATCGTATTCAACGCTGCCGCCTTCTTTCGATGCTCATACTCTATGCAGTACTAAGCAGCGCGGATCTGGTCGAGACGAGTGTATGTGGGTAAGTCTGTGTCAATTTAAAACGGTGGAAAACTCCGTCCGGACCCCAAAAAAGACATTTTCGAAAAGACGTCGACTATGGTCATTCCAAAACATAGCCTGGAGGAAAAACGAAAAGCCCCTGAGATCTGATCTGCAATAGACCTCAAGGGCTTGGATCCGCACGATAATGCGAAAGCTATAAGCGCGCCCTAAGGGATTCGAACCCCTGACCTTCTGTTCCGTAGACAGACGCTCTATCCAGCTGAGCTAAGGGCGCTGAGCAACGAGATACAACTATACTCCGACTTTTCGAAAATGCAAAATCGAAGCGCTCATTGTTAGTTCGAGTGGCGAATGGTCCCCAGAAAGTAACCTGAATTTAAAGTATTTAACTTTCTCATAGCCCGCCAAAATCCCGAGATCACAGCAAAACTCCAGGCTTTCCGCCTAAAAATATGTAGTCTTAGTCACTTTTTAGCGATTGGCTAGGAAGCATGACTCGCCGTAAGTGAAGTTTCGATGAATCATCTGGACCAAACCTGAGAAACAGGCTGCTAAAGTATGCGACATAGACTCTCGTTCCGACCGGAACGGTTCGCGGCACGACGATGTGCTGGTATTGTCATGCTGCGGTTGGTAAGTCGATACGAAAAAGGATCCACATGGTTGAAAACGCCGCCTCAAGTCTGGCTGCACAGGTTGAGGACACCGCACCCACCAATTACAAACCGTTATTGGATTGGGTCAAAGAAATAGCGGAGCTGACCCAACCGGACTCGGTCTACTGGGTTGACGGCTCGCAGGAAGAATACGACCGCATCGCACAGGAAATGGTCGATGCTGGCTCACTGGTTCGTCTGACGGACCCACAGTTTCCGAATTCTTATGCGGCCTTCTCTGATCCCGCTGATGTTGCCCGCGTAGAGTCGCGGACGTTTATCTGTTCCGAAAAAGAAGAAGACGCTGGCTTTACTAACAACTGGAAAGACCCAGCTGAAATGAAAGCTATTCTCAATGAGGCTTTCGACGGCGCTATGCGTGGTCGCACCATGTATGTCGTCCCCTTTGTTATGGGTCCGCTGGGCGCCAAAGATCCGAAGTTTGGTGTGGAAATTACCGATAGTCCCTACGTGGTGCTCTCCATGCGCATCATGGCGCTTATCGGTACCGATGTTCTCAAGAAGATGACGGAAACCGAAGCGTTCTTCGTCCCGGCCTTGCACTCGGTGGGTGCGCCACTAGAAGAAGGCCAGGAAGATGTTCCGTGGCCATCGAATGAAACCAAATGGATCGTACATTTCCCTGAAGAACGTGCGATCGTCTCCTATGGTTCTGGCTACGGTGGAAACGCGCTGCTGGGCAAAAAAGCATACTCCCTGCGCATCGCTTCAGCTATGGCGCGGGATGAAGGCTGGATGGCCGAACATATGCTAATTCTGAAGCTCACCAGTCCAGAGGGTAAGTCGTATACCATTACCGGTGCGTTCCCATCGGCAACCGGTAAAACCAACCTCGCGTTGATTGATCCGACGCTGGAAGGTTGGACGGCCGAAACACTAGGTGACGATATTGCTTGGATTACCCCCGACGACGACAAGAACTTGCGGGTAGTAAACCCTGAATACGGTTTCTTCGGCGTTGCTCCCGGCACCGGTTGGAATACCAACCCGAATGCCATGCGGGCTATCTCGAAGGGCAATACCATCTTCACCAATGTGGCGCTCACCCCAGAGGGTGGGGTTTGGTGGGAAGGCCTCACCGAGGAAAAACCAGCCAAACTCATCGACTGGGTTGGTAATGACTGGACCCCAGAGTCCGAGACGCCTGCAGCGCACCCGAACTCACGGTTCTGTACACCAATTGATCAGACTGACATGCTCGCCGACGAGTATTTCGACCCCGAAGGCATCAAATTAGATGCCATCTTGTTTGGTGGGCGTCGCGACAACGCCATCCCGCTGGTAACAGAAGCTCACTCCTGGCAGGACGGCGTATTCAAAGGCGCAACGCTATCGTCGGCTCGTACCGCAGCAGCCGAAGGTAAAGTCGGTGAAGTTCGACGTGACCCGATGGCCATGTTGCCATTTATGGGTTACGCCGCCGGTGACTATGTCCAACACTGGTTAGATATGGAAGACAAGGTTGACCATCTGCCACGAGTTTTTCTAGTCAACTGGTTCCGTCGAAACGCTGACGGAAAAATTTCCTGGCCCGGCTTCAGCGAAAACTCGCGCGTGCTGAAATGGATTGTGGAACGTCTAGAAGGCACCGGAAAAGGAACGGACACCCCAATCGGGGTCGTACCAACTGACGAAGCACTGGACCTTGCCGGTCTGGACATTTCACATGATGATTTAATCAACTCGATTAAGTTTGAGGCCGATGAATGGCATGATGAAATTCCCATGATCGAAGACTGGTTCGCTAAGTTTGGCGATAAACTGCCGCCAGCAATGTCTGATGAGTTGCAGAGTCTAAAAGACCGACTCGGATTTAGCTAGACAATTCATCAACCGGGTCCGCAATTGTGGGCCCGGTTGATGCATATTATGACACTTCGCGATGAAGCAACCGGCATTCTCAGCGAACTAGTGGGGAAACCCGCTGAGTTTCACGACGGACAATTCGAAGCTATTGAAGCGATCGTAGATCAGCGCCGTCGCGGGCTTGTCGTGCAACGCACCGGATGGGGAAAGTCAGCCGTTTACTTCGTTGCCACCGCTCTACTACGGCGTCGTGGTGCTGGTCCCACACTTATTATTTCGCCACTATTGGCACTGATGGCCGACCAAGTCGCGGCCGCACAGCGCGCTGGAATCGTTGCGGAATCCATCAACTCAACAAACCCAACAATTTGGGACACCATTACCGGGCAGTTGCAACGTGATGAGATTGATGTATTGCTTATCTCTCCGGAGCGGCTCAATAATCCAGCGTTTCGGCAAACGCTGCCCGAGCTGATCAAATCTCTGGGGCTGCTGGTAATCGATGAAGCACACTGCATCTCGGACTGGGGGCACGACTTTCGGCCCGATTACCGACGTATCGGGGCGGTTATTGACGAACTAGACGTGCCAATTCTTGCCACCACGGCCACCGCCAACCAACGCGTTGTTGACGACGTACTAGAACAACTTGGCGATGATGTGTTCCTGACGCGTGGCCCGTTGGCCCGAGCATCGTTACGCCTAGCAGTGCTTCCCACTGCCGAAGCCCGAGACCGTATTGCCTGGTTGATTGATAACCTGGCGAGTTTTGAATCGTCAGGTATTATTTACACGCTCACTGTTGCTGCTGCGCACGATATTGCTCGTGCTTTAACGGCCGCTGGACACCACGTGGCAGCCTATACAGGTGCTACAGCACCAGAGGAACGCGCGGAGTTAGAACAGGCGCTCAAATACAACCAGGTCAAAGCTTTGGTGGCCACCTCCGCACTGGGCATGGGCTTTGACAAACCAGATCTAGGGTTCGTGGTCCACTTTGGTGCGCCGTCGTCCCCAGTGTCGTATTACCAACACATCGGCCGCGCCGGCCGCGGAACCGAGCACGCCGAGGCCATCTTGTTGCCAGGAGTTGAAGATCAACGAATCTGGGAATACTTCGCTACCGCCTCGATGCCGGATGCTCGTACAGCCCAAACAGTCATAGCAGAAACCCACACACCACGCTCAGTACCGGCATTATCAGCGCGGGTTGATCTGTCAGCGACCCGATTAGAGTTATTACTCAAAATTTTGGCCGTTGACGGCGCCGTGACACGCGTCAAAGGCGGCTGGCAAGCAACCGGCAAGCCCTGGCATTACGATGCTCAGCGCTACCAAAATGTTGCCGCCCAACGTAGTGCAGAACAACAGCTGATGTTGGAATACGAGCAAACGCAAATGTGTCGGATGCGGTTTTTATCCCAAACCCTGGATGACCCCTACGCTCAAGACTGTGGTCGGTGCGATAACTGCACAACACCGTGGCTGAGCCTCCAGTCCACTGACGAAGCCCGTAGCCAAGCCCGCCAGATACTTTCACAACCGGGTGTGGAGATCGCCCCGCGACGTATGTGGCCCACCGGGATGGAACTCAAAGGAACAATTCGACTTCAGCACGAACCTGGACGCGCCCTAGCCCGCCTGACAGACCTTGGATGGGGCCAACGGCTGCGACAAGTATTTGAACAACCGGATCAACCTGTTGCCGACGACGTCGTTGAGGCGATGGTCGAGGTCCTAGCCGACTGGAACTGGGCGCAACGGCCCGTTGCCGTGTTGTCCATGCCCTCACCGAATCGTCCACAGCTGGTCACCTCCCTGGCAAAGGCGATCGCCACGATAGGTCAACTGCCATATTTAGGCCAATTGCAGTGGAAAGGACCGGTAGAGCCCCCGGCGGCCAACAGTGCTTTTCGGCTGGCTCAAGTCCAGCACCGCTATAGCGTCCCTATAAGCGTGCCACAGCACGGACCGGTGCTATTAATCGACGATGTGGCAAACACACGTTGGTCACTGACCGTAGCTACTACCAAACTCCGGGAGGCCGGAGCCAGCGGGGTCCTGCCACTTACCCTGGCATTGGGCCAATAAGGGCTAGCACCGTGTCGCGCAGCCACTCCATGGTTGCCTGATCTGCTGCTTCAGCGTTAAACCGGAGTAGTGGCTCTGTGTTGGAGGGTCGAATATTGAACCACCACGATTTATCGGCGGCGGTAACCGTAGTACCGTCCAGCGTTGAGACAGTCACGTCGTGGAATTTAGCCAACACCTTGGCGATGGCCGCATCCGGATCGTCAACTTGCGAATTAATCTCACCCGAGGCCACATACGGGGTGTACTGCGCAGCCAACGACGACGCCGTATCGTGCTGGCTCAATACTGCTAGCACGTGCATTGCCGCCAGCATACCGGTATCGGCGTTGAAGAAATCGCGGAAGTAATAGTGAGCCGAGTGCTCACCCCCAAACACTGCGCCATGTTCGGCCATATAGGCCTTAATAAAAGAGTGTCCGACCCGGGTTTCTATGGCCCGACCGCCTGCGTCCTCCACAACTTCGGGTACCACTCGGGAGGTAATCAGGTTGTGGATAACTACGGGGGTGTTCTCACCGGATTGTTTGGCCCGAGCGATCTCGCGAACCGCGACCATGGCGGTAATAGCCGACGGCGTGATGGGGTCACCGCGTTCGTCTACTACGAAACAACGATCGGCGTCGCCATCGAAGGCTAACCCAATATCGGCTTGGTACTCGCGGACAGCGGTCTGCAAATCCACGAGGTTCGCGGGCTCAATGGGATTAGCCGGGTGGTTTGGAAACGTGCCGTCTAATTCAAAATATAGTGGAATAATCTTTAGCGGTAATCCCGGTAGTACCTGATCGCCTAGCACGGCAGGGGTAGTACGCCCGGCCATCCCATTGCCGGCATCCACCACCACTGTTAGCGGACGGATTTTGGATAAATCAACTAGGTCCCGTAGATAGCGGGCGTAGTCGCTAAGCGTATCGCGGTGGGTGACAGTACCTAGCCGATCGGTTTCCAGATACCCTGCATCCAGGTAGGTCTGGGCCAAAGTCTGGATTTCTGCCAGGCCGGTTTCAACTGAAATCGGCACTGCGGATGCGCGCGTCATTTTGATGCCGTTATACCCGGCCGGGTTATGTGACGCGGTGAAAACTACCCCGGCAGCGTTGAACACCCCGGAGGCGTGGTACAACATGTCCGTGGAGATTAATCCTAAATCCACTACGTCTGCCCCGGCAGCCGTAGCCCCGCGAGTAAATGCCGCAACGTAGTCGGGTGAAGACGGACGCATATCGCCACCCACAAGTACCTGATCGACGCCGGTGACTTCGACGAAAGCGAAACCTACTGCTAATGCCACATCGGAATTGAGCGTTTGCTCATCGATACCTCGAACGTCGTAGGCTTTGAAACTATCAGCTAGATCAATATTGGGGTGGTCAAAAGCAATCTTCACAATCTCTGAGTCTAGCCCCAAACAAGCGGAAGTAAACTTGAATAGAGAACGTTTCAACAGAAGGGTTGCCATGAATCAGCCGGTAATTCCGGACCCACAAACCGGGCAAGTGTGGTTGGGACACGCCCCGAAAACTGCAGGCTTTCGTCGCCTCATGGCAGGACTGTTCTTCGCAGGGGTGGCGACTTTTGCCCAATTGTATTCCCCGCAGGGATTGCTGCCGCTGATTGCCGTGGATCTGCACACCACAGCCGACCAGACCGCTTTGTTAGTCTCAGCATCTACCATTGGGCTGGCCTTGGCTGTGATCCCGTGGTCCTTCGTTGGTGACCGTCTTGGTCGAAAGCCGGCCATGACAATCTCAATCATTGCCGCGTGTGTGTTTGGTATCGGAGCAACGCTGTCGCCGACATTCGAAGCGATTTTAGTATTTCGGGTATTCGAAGGTGTGGCCTTAGGTGGCGTCCCAGCGTTGGCTATGGCCTATCTAAACGAGGAGGTCCACCCGTTATCGGCAGGCCGTTCAGCCGGCACATTTATTGCTGGAACTGTCATTGGCGGACTGCTTGGACGAATCGTGGCAGCACCCATCGGAGAGTGGTACCACTGGCGTATTGGCATGGGAGCGGTGTTGCTGCTTGCAGTAGCATCGGCGAGTTGTTTTTTGTTGCTCACACCACAGGCCAGAAAATTTTCTCCCACGACGACATCACCGCGTAAAGCCATTGCATCCATCACCACCAACCTGCGTTCTGCGGTGCTCAATGTCATGTACCTGCTGGGCATGTTATTAATGGGTGGTTTCGTGGCGGTCTATAACTTTTTAGGTTTCCACCTTGTCGAAGAGCCCTTTAACCTTCCGGTTTCGGTGGTGTCGCTCCTATTTTTGGCATATTTGATGGGTACGGTGACATCGCCATGGGCGGGAGCTATGGCTACGAAGTATCGGCCATCCAGAGTGCTGATGGTGTTGACCTTGATCATGATTATCGGCGTGCTGCTCACCTTGGTACCCAATATTTGGGTTTTGCTTGGCGGGTTGGTTATTTTCACCGGAGCCTTCTTTGGTGCGCATTCGGTGGCCTCGGGGTGGGCCGGTGCTGCTGCAGAAGGTGGCAGGGCACAGTCGACGTCACTATATAATTTATGCTATTACACCGGTTCTTCGGTCTTTGGCTGGCTCGGTGGCATATTCCTAACCCGTTACGGCTGGCCAGGAACTGTGTTTATGACAGCAGGGTTGGCCGGGTTGGCGTTGCTAGCGACCGTGTTGTTGTATCTTTTTGTTGTCCAACCGCGAATTAAGGCGGCCCGGGAGCCGAACTCGACACACCCTTAGCTACTTGACAGTACAATAGTCGTCATGGAATTTATTATCCCTTTGCTGCTGCTAGCGGTGTCGGCACTTTTCGTCTGGGGCCTGATTGCATTTTTGGGTCGTTCGGCAGGAGTTCAAAAGAAATCTGTGGGTAAATCACCGGCTTTATTTGACCGTATGTCTGAAGACGGCGCGGCAGCGGCCGCCCAACGGCTTGACGAAGAGACTCACACACAGGTGTATCGGCACCTTGCCGTCGGGCAGCTAGCGCAGGCAGCAGAGGTATACCATAAGGCCACCGGTGTGGGCCGTATCG
The DNA here is from genome assembly GCA_019113675.1 of Candidatus Yaniella excrementigallinarum. Lineage (GTDB taxonomy): Bacteria > Actinomycetota > Actinomycetes > Actinomycetales > Micrococcaceae > Yaniella > Yaniella excrementigallinarum. The sequence goes on along the minus strand of DXHA01000025.1, from coordinate 36,256 downwards.
AAGCGTTTGTAGATGTTCAGGCGCTCTATCAATTCCCACAGCAACCTGGTGAAACTCCAGTAGAAGATGTCGCCGGATCAGACCCTTTTGTGCCTGATGATGTGGCAGAACAGGAAGTCACTGATCTAACCGTGCCAGAAGAGTGGTTGGACCAGGCAGCGCCGAAACCACAGCGTTTCGAGGTCCAAATCGAACGTGATTCAGAAACCATTTCGATGTCATCAGAGGAGTTGCCTCCATGGATTCGTGACCAAATTGAAGCCATGGTGCGAGACGATCAGCTCGATGATGCAGCAGAAACGTTGACCGATCACACCGTATTGGAACCAGCTGAGGCACAAGATCTCATCAAGATCATTGCCCAGCAGATTCACACCACGGATGATGAAGGAACCGACTAGACGTCGTCCTCGCCGGCTGGACCACCTTCGCCTTCCCAGCGGTCAATCTGACGAGACTTCTCTGAGGAGTACTTCAACCGAACACCATAGCCACCTGCCTGCGAGTCTGGCAGAAACACGGCGCCGTAATCAATCAGTATATCTTTGATCTGTTCCTGTTGGGCTTCGGGCAGGCTGATAAGGCCACGCTCAAATTTTCGAATATCATCACGAGCAATGCCGGTCTCATCGGCGATGTACCACGTAGAGATGCCCACAAGGGCACGACCAGCACGTGCAAGGTTGGAATTGAAAACATCTTGTTGAGTAGTCATAACGATCCCCTCTACTGATCAGTTGTGGTTCCATTCCAGTTTCGCCCGTCTTGTGAGTCCGGTGCAAGGCTTGGTCCTCTAAGCGGGCTTGTCCATAGTGTATACATGCCTGGATACAGCTGTCCGATGGGAGTACGAATGTGAAAAAGCCCTGCACGCTCTATGTAGAGCTTGCAGGGCTTTCATGCGGCGGAGGCGGGGGGATTCGAACCCCCGGTCCGCGTTTAAACAGACCCTTCATTAGCAGTGAAGTCCAATCGGCCTCTCTGGCACGCCTCCGGGCTTTGAATACGCACGCGTATTCAAATAACCCCTCTACCATAGCGAATGCGAAACGAATCAGCAAAACGGCTCACTGCTGCCCAATTACGGCATATGTTTTGTAATGCACTTCACCGGCGACTAATGTGTGATCCACGCAATGTATACAGCGTGTGGACTGCAACGCGATGAAGGAGAATCATGGGTGAGCGCAACGTGCAACAGCCGGGCAGCATATACCAAGAGGTGTTTGACCGGTCAGTGGCGGATCCGGCAGCATTCTGGCTAGAACAGGCTGAGCTTCTCGACTGGCATACCCCACCTACTCGGGGGCTTGACTATGACGGTGCGGAATCCTGGAACTGGTATCCCGATGGTCGGTTGAACATCACGTATCAGGCTTTAGATCGCTGGGTTCAAAGTGGTAGGGGAGACCAGCCTGCAGTTATTTGGGATTCGGCAATGACCAACCAGCAGATCACCTACACCTACGCTGACATGCTAGATAAAGTCGCCCGGTTAGCCGGTGCTTTACGCGCCAACGGGATTAGCCACGGTGACCGCGTGCTTATATACATGCCCATGATTCCCGAAGCACTGATCGCAATGCTGGCGGTTGCTCGGCTAGGTGCCGTTCATGTGGTGACCTTTGGTGGATTTGCCCCTAAAGAAGTTGCGACCCGTCTTGATGATTCGCAAGCTAAAGCAGTCATTGCTGCCAACGGCGGAATTGAACCCGCCCGCACGATTCGTTATCTCCCAAATCTTGTTGAAGCCCTCGAAATGGCGGAACATCACCCCGACGCCGTCGTAGTGAAACAGCGTGATGAAATTGATGACGAATTGGCAGATTACGATCCCTCATGGGTCGACTTTGATGAACAGCTGGCCTCACATGAGCCTGTCGACGCTGTGCCTGTAACGGCCACGGATCCGTTGTATTTGCTGCACACCTCCGGAACAACATCAAAACCTAAAGCCGTAATTCGTGACCAGGGTGGTTACGCTGTGGCTGCGGCCTGGTCATTGCCAAATATCTTTAATATCCAACCATCCGAAACGATTTTTGTGGCTTCCGATGTTGGCTGGGTCGTCGGCCACACCTACATTGTGTATGCACCGCTTATCGGGGGTGCAACCACTGTGGTGTATGAAGGTAAACCGGTAGGTACTCCAGATGCCGGAGCATTCTGGCGCGTTGCCTCCGATCACAAGGCGAAGGTGATTTTCTCAGCGCCCACCGCCTACCGGGCAATTCGAGCCGCAGATCCAGAAGGTGACTTGTGGCGGCAATACGATTTATCGCAATTGGAATCGGTATTTTCAGCCGGAGAGCGTTTAGACGAAGACACCTACCATTGGTTGGTTGAGGTAACCAATAAACCGGTTATTGACCACTGGTGGCAAACCGAATCGGGGTGGCCGATTGTCGCGAACTTACGTGGACTTGATCCCATGCCAATGAAACCTGGTTCGCCGTCGGTGCCTGTCCCCGGCTATCAGGTGGGGGTCGTTAACCCGCTGGGTGAACCGGTTGAACCCGGTATGGAGGGCAATATTGTTATTAAACTGCCACTCCCGCCCGGGGCTATGGTGGGTCTGTTTGGTGAGCCGGAGCGATTCCACACCTCATATATGGCGGCATTTCCTGGCTACTATGAAACCGGTGACACCGGATACATCGACGACGACGGCTATGTCTTTGTGTTGGGGCGCTCCGACGACGTGATTAACGTCGCCGGACATCGGCTATCCACCGGGACTTTGGAAGCTGTTATCGCACAACATCCTGCGGTAGCAGAAACCGCAGTGATCGGCGTCCACGATGGAATTAAAGGACAAAAACCCGTCGCCTACGTGGTGCTTACTGCTGGGGCAGATATGGATCCCGGCCAGCTCACCGACGAGTTGGTTGCCAAGGTGCGCAAAGACTTTGGTGCCGTTGCGGCATTCCGGGATGTTGAAGTCGTTTCGGCGCTGCCAAAGACTCGCTCGGGCAAGATCCTGCGTCGCACAATGCGCTCAATTGTTGAAGGCGATGAGGTTGCCGCTCCTGCGACCATTGAAGATCCCGGTGTGCTCGAGGCATTTGCCGGTCAAACGCGCCGTTGGGAAAACTAAAGGGCATTGGAGACCTCAGCGGCTGCTGCCTGCAATGCGGGCAGCAGGTCGGTGAGGTCTTTTGGAGTATGCTGTGTTACCGCCACAGACGTGTTCAACGCGGCAACGGTTGTCCCGGCTCGATTACAAATCGGCACCGCCACAGAGGCCAAACCGACTTCAAGTTCCTCGGTGACAATGGCATATCCCGCAGCACGGATGCGCTCCAGTTCGTTGCGTAATTCCGTTTCGTCGGTCAAGGTATAACCGGTGACCCCGGTGAGGTTGGCCTCCGCGAAGTATTCTTGCAGCGCGTTTTCTGGTAGTCCGGCTAGTAGGACCCGACCCATCGATGTGGCGTAGGCGGGAAACCGAGTGCCCACCGTGATGTTGATCCGCATAATTGAGGTGGTTTCCTGGCGGGCAATATAGACGACATCGGTGTTGTCCAACACCGAGACCGAAGTCGACTGGCCCAATTGTTCCGAAAGATTGGCTAGGACCGGGTCGACCAGTTCGACCAACGGTTGGGAGTCTAGGTAAGCGAATCCTAAGTTCATGATCTTTGGGGTTAGCTGGAAGGTCTTATCGTTAACCCGCATATACCCTAATGCTGTCAGGGTATGTAGGAAACGCCGTACGGTGGCCCGGGAAAGCCCGGTGGCCTCGGCTGCTTGGGTTAGCGTCATCGCCGGTGTTTGCCCGAAGGCCTCAATAACTTCCAGGCCCCGGGCAAATGACTGAACGAATAGTGCAGGATCAGGTTGCATCAACGAATTCGATTTCCGAGTTGACTTTGAGTTCTTCCATCGTAAGACCAAATAGCGCTCGAACAGTGACCGTACCGGTGTCCGAGAGATCAAAAATTCCGTGGTCGGTGTATAGTCTCGAGACGCATCCGACCCCGGTCAATGGGTAGGTCGCCTGGGGGACCAGCTTGATGTCGCCGTCTCGGGTGAACAGGCTCATCATCACATAGACCTGTTTGGCGCCGATGGCTAGGTCCATGGCACCGCCGACGGCGGGGATGGCATCGGGAGCGCCAGTGTGCCAGTTGGCCAAGTCTCCGGTGGCTGATACTTGAAATGCACCCAGTACACATACATCCAAATGACCACCGCGCATGATGGCAAATGAGTCTGCCTGGTGGAAGAACGCGGTTCCGGGGGTTTCGGTGACGGGGATCTTGCCGGCATTAATCAAATCTGCATCGATTTCGTCTTCTTCGGCTGCACGTCCCATGCCTAGCATGCCATTTTCGGTATGCAAGGTGACATCGTGTTCTTCAGTCAGGTAGTTCGAGACCAAAGTTGGTTGGCCGATGCCAAGATTGACGAAGGAGCCGGCCTCAATATCGTCGGCAATAAGTTTGGCCAGGGTATTACGGTCAACTTTTTCACTGCGTAGCATTAGTTCGCTCCTTGTCTACGTTCACGTGCCGCCAGGGCTGTGGACTGGGTTTCGATGGCCACCATGACGTCGGTATAGATAGACGGGGTCACAATATTTTCTGGATCTAGGGTTCCCGTCGGCACGATGTTTTCTATCTGGACAATGGTCTGTTTGGCTGCTGTAGCCATAACCGGGCCAAAGTTGCGGGCTGTCTTGCGATAAACCAGATTGCCCTTTTCATCGGCGGTGAAGGCTTTGATCAATGCAACGTCACCGTGGATTGGGTATTCCAACACATAGTGGCGGCCGTTGATTTCTCGGATCTCTTTGCCCTCGGCCAGCATGGTGCCGTAACCGGTGGGGGTGAAGAATGCTCCGATACCAGCCCCTGCGGCACGGAGTCGTTCGGCCAGATTGCCCTGGGGGACAAGCTCCAATTCGATTTCGCCTGCCCGATAGGCCTCATCGAAGTGCCAGGAGTCTGACTGACGGGGAAAGGAACAAATAATTTTCTTTACCCGGCGCTCTTTAATTAGCAGCGCCAATCCGGCATCGGCCTGGCCAGCATTATTATTGACGACGGTCAGGTCGGTGGCACCTGAATCCAGCAGGGCTTCGATCAACTCCATCGGCTGGCCGGCGTCACCAAAACCACCCATTAGAACCGTTGAACCGTCAGAGATATTAGCAACCGCTTGTGCGGCAGTAGCGACTTTCTTGGTCATATCGTTTCCTTATTCTGCATCTTCGTTTTCGACCACCATGGCAACACCCTGCCCGACGCCGACGCACAGTGCCGCAAGGCCCCAGCGACGGTTTTCGGCTTTAAGCCGACGTGCCAAAGTACCTAGCACCCGTGATCCGGAGGCGCCCAATGGGTGGCCAAGGGCGATTGCTCCGCCCCATGCGTTGACCCGTTGATCCTCTAGGTCGATACCCCAGGAATCTAAATTCACAATCACCTGTGCGGCAAAGGCTTCATTGAGCTCGATAGCCCCCACCTGATCCCAGGTAATACCGGCACGTTGCAGTGCAAGATTGGAAGCGGGTACCGGAGCCTCACCAAAGTATTGGGGTTCGTTGGCCGCTGCGCCGCGGGAAACCACACGCACCAGCGGATCGGCCCCGAGGAGGTCTGCTGCGGCTTGGGAGCCCATGAGCACCACGCCGGCACCGTCATTCATCGACGAGGCATTACCGGCGGTTACGGTACCTTTATCCTTGCGAAAGACCGTACGTAGCCCCGAAAGAGTGTTGATATTGGTCTCAGGGCGGATGGTTTCATCGCGGGCAACATCGTCGATGGGTACCACAAGATCGTCATAGTGGCCTGCCTGCCAGGCAGCATGGGCACGCTGATGCGATAGGGCTGCGTATTGGTCTTGACGTTCACGCGACACGCCATATTTTTCCACCAATTGTTCGGTGGCTTCGCCCAGTGACACCGTCCATTCTTTCGGCATGTTTGGGTTCACAAGACGCCATCCCAAAGTAGTTGAGGCCATCTGACTGTTACCTGCTGGGTAGGCTCGTTCAGGTTTCGGCACCACATAGGGGGCCCGTGACATCGATTCGGTGCCACCGGTGATGACCAAATTATTATCACCGGCGCCAATCGAATAGCTGCCATGGAAGGCGGCGTCTAAGGAGGAACCACATAGTCGGTTGACGGTCACGCCAGGGATCGAAGGAGGCAAGCCGGCCAGTAGAGTAGCCATTCGTGCTACGTTGCGGTTTTCCTCACCGGCACCATTGGCATTACCAAAGACGACGTCGTCGATTTGTGCGGTGTCCAGATCCGGATGGCGTTTGATCAGCTGTTGGATGACAGTAGCGGCCAGATCGTCTGGGCGAACCCCAGCCAATCCACCGCCGAGCCGACCAAACGGGGTCCGTAATGCGTCGTAAATATATACCTGCTGCATGATTCCTTCCGAACCGGTAGTAGGAAGCTGTTCGCTGTACGAACGAACGTTCACTATGTGATACTTCCAGTTTAGCTGATCTCTAGAGCCATTGGAATAGGACAAAAAATCCGGTTCAACCAGAACGTCGAACCGGATTTTTGTGCCCGATCTAGGCTTCTTCGGACTCGTATTCAGCCAGGGCTTGTTTGGCTACTGAGAAAGCCACATTAGCCGCCGGCACCGAACAGTAGATAGCGGTTTGTAATAGGATTTCTTTGATTTCAGCGACACTGAGCCCATTACGACGCGCCGCCTTGACGTGCATAGCCAACTCGTCCCAATATTTACCGGCGACCATGGCGGTAAGGGTCACCGCCGAACGCATACGCCGGTCCAATCCCGGACGGGTCCAGATGGTGCCCCAAGCATAGCGGGTGATGAGATTTTGGAAGTCCTCAGTGAAGTCGTCGATGTTGGCGTTGGCTCGATCCACGTGTGCATCTGAGAGCACCTGACGTCGCACCGTCATTCCGGCATCATAAGTTTGTGACGCGGTGGGGTCATTGGTGTATTGACCAGAAAAGAAAGCATGCAGAATTTCAGCGGTGCCGGCAGGATTTTCCGCGGGTGCCTGATGCGCCACATTTTCTAATACCGCAGCTTGACCGTGTTGCACTGTTTGCGCCACAGTTTTAGCGTGTTCCGGTGGTGATACCGAATCTTCTGCGCCTGCTAGCGCGAGCAGCGGGGTGGCAATCTCGGCCAGGTGGTCCCTCATATCGAAATGCGATAAGGCGGTGGCACCGTGGGCATATGAAAACCGTTCGGTGTCCTGCAGCGAATGCAGCAATGCAGCGGATTCCGTTGGATGACTGTCGATGAAACCCTCGGCAAACCAGGTTTTGGCAGAGCGCTCGACCATCGCCGGGGTGCCGGCCTGGGCCACGAATTCGGCACGTTCCTGCCATGCTTGGGCGGTGCCAAATTTTGGTGACGAACACACCATAGCTACTCGGTCAAACACGTCACCGTGTAGGGCGGCGATCCGCTGTGCGACAGCTCCGGAGAGCGAGACACCAGCGAAATACGCTTTTCGGTCGGTGCCGTTGGTGGCTTCAGTAGCTAACCGGGCGGCAATGTTTGCCAGATCATCAATTTCCCACTGGTCGGTGGAAGCCTCTGAGCGGCCGTGGCCGGGAAGATCATAACCAATAATCTCATAGTCATCCGCTAGCAGTTTGGCGGCTTTGCCCCATAGCGGTTCCACGGCGGTGCCCAGCCCGGGGCCAAGAACCAGCACGGGTTTGGTGGCATCGGGTTGGGTGAATTGGATCCCAGCGATCGTTGGTTCGGTCATGAACTCCACTTTCTGTAACGCGAATCTACTGCTGCCACAATACTGGCAGCACCTCCCGTGTAACTGGAAGGCTCTAACATTTTTTCAATATCGGCCACGCTCACCGCGCCATCGGGAAAGTGAGTGGCTAATGCTTTGGCTAAATCTTCATTATTGGCAAGCGCGGCATTACACACTGCCTGCACCCAGTGCTTACCCCCACCGGATTCGGCAACGCCATACGTTTCAGCCACCGGGGCCAGCCATTGGCTAAGCCGGCCCACAAAAATATAGTTGCCATGGATAGCTAGGTTGCGCCGCATTGCCGTAGGGTTGACCTGCAGGCCAGCTGAGACTTCAGCAAGAATTTCTGCGACGGCGCCGGTGGTGCGCAGCAAGTCACGAAGGGCCGCCCATTCAGTATGCCAACCACCATCGGCGCGTTCTGCGGTATTGGCGATTACTCCGGTATGCAGCGCATCCAAGGCGCCACTGGCTGCTTGGGCACCATTTTTGATGCGGATTGACAACACAGGGTTGTTTTTATGCGGCATGGCAGACGAGCCGCCGCGTCCAGGTTTACTTGGCTCTGCCAGTTCACTGTTTTCGGCTTGCACCGAGGTTAGGACGTCATTAGCTAATTTGGCCGCCGCTGCGATGATCTGGAAAGCGGTTTGGCCAAGCTGTAAGACGGGCATCCGGTTGGCGTGCCATACCTCAGCAGCGTTGAGCTGCAATTCTTTGGCCAGCAGCTCACGCTGGGCCTTGACCAATTCCATGGGGTCAGATTCAGGTTGGTCGGCTTTGAAGTAGTCGACCCACCATGTCGAGGTACCAACAGCCCCGCCCCACTGAATCGGTAGTTGATTTAGGGCTTGTTCAAAATGCTGCCCGGCAGAACCCAGTGCTTCCACCCACTGGGAGACTCGGTAGCCAAAGGTAATGGGTTGAGCGTGCTGGTCCAAGGAACGCCCAATCATTACCGTATTGGCGTGCTGTTCGGCCAGTTCCAAGAGGTGACTTACCGTGGTACGAATATTCGTCAGAATGTGGCGGCCCGTGCGGGCAGCGACGAGCAATAGCGCGGTGTCGATCACATCTTGGGAGGTTGCACCCCGGTGAATGTACTGCTCGGCATCAGGATCCTGGGCTGTGACTTTGCCACGCAAGGCTTTGAGTAACGGGATCAGTGCATTGGCACCATCGGGGGTTGCTTTACCGATGGCCGCCAGATCGTAGTCGGTAATGTCGGCAGCAGCATTGACGACGGCATCAATATTGGCCGGAGCTGTGCCGAAGTTAATTTGTGCCCGACACCAGGCAGCTTCGACATCCAGTAGGGCTTGTCCGAAGGCGGCATCGGAGGTGAGTTCGGCGGCACGGGTGCCGGCCCAGACGGGATTGAGTAAACCGAAGTCGTACACAATATTCCTTTGGTTGAGGTCAGACACAACGATACCCGCCCGAATCAACGAGCGGGTATCAAACGAATACCTTAGGGTTTCGGATACTGCATACCGGGGAAGTTGAAAAATACGGTTTCGTTTTCCCCTTGCAGATAAATGTCAAAAATTAGTCGTTGGCCATCACGTTTGGCCACCAGTGTTTCCGCTCGGTCGCCCACGGCCTGCAGGGTGGCGTCGTCGTCGGTGGTCTCTGGAATATAAGCACGGGTGTGCAATTTGTTCAGTAGCCCGCGTGCAAAGACGACGACGTGGATGAAGGCTGCTTTGCCAGCTTCGGTGGCGCCTGGTTCTACGGTGGTGAAGCGGTAGGTACCAACATTATCGGTGATGGCACGTCCCCAGCCGGTAAAGGCAAAGGGGTCGCGAATTAGCGACCCGTCTTGGTTAGGGATATTACCCTGGGCGTCTGCCTGCCAAATTTCGATCATGGCATCGGGGATCGGTGTGCCTTGGCCGTCGTAGACAGTACCGGTCAATTGAATGGCATCGGCGTGGCCGGGTGGCACCAGGTTGTCACCGTTTTCAAACGGTAGATGCACCTGCTCTGCGGCGTTAAAGTAGCCAAAGAACGGCCCAATGGTTTGGCCCGGTGTGGGGGTTAGGTCATTAGTGGTCATGGTTTTCGTCCTCCATCCAGGTCTGCTGCGAACCGGTTAGAACAATATCCCAGCGGTACCCGGTGTTCCATTCGTGGCTAGTGACTGAGTGGTCGTAGCTGGCAACAAGACGGTCGCGAGCTTTCTGATCGGTAATGGATTGGTAAATCGGATCCAGAGGAAACAGTGGGTCACCGGGGAAATACATTTGGGTGATCATCCGCTGGGTGAAGTCGGTGCCGAATAGTGAAAAGTGCACGTGGGCTGGCCGCCAAGCGTTGTGATGGTTTTTCCACGGGTATGGGGCCGGCTTGATGGTAGTGAATTCATAGCTACCGTCGTCACCGGTAATGGTACGTCCGACACCTGAGAAGTTTGGATCGATTGGTGCTGGGTGTTGGTCGCGTTTGTGAATGTAGCGGCCAGCAGCGTTGGCTTGCCAAATTTCGATCAGTTGGTTGCGCACTGGCCGACCGGTGCCATCTAGCACCCGACCACGAATGACGATGCGTTCGCCAATAGGTTCGCCATTATGCTGAATGGTCAGATCGGATTCCAGCTGGTGGACGTCACGATGGCCAAAAGCGGGTGAGTAGAGTTCGATAGTTTCTGGGTCGGTGTGGTGAAGATCTTTCGTCGGATGACGAAGCAGCGAGGAACGGTATGGGGGATAGTTCAGTCGCGGCTGCGTTTCTTGGTTGGCGGGATCAGCAGCGAGTCCGGAATTGTACTGTGAGCTGATGTCTTCGATCTGGGCACTGATGGTCTCTTGGGAGTCAGCTGTGGCCAGCGGATCCAGTTTTGGACTGTTGGTATCAGACACTTGGTGATCCTTTCTTATATGTGGAGTTACTCGTGCGGCCAGCCGCAGTAGGATTCGGCAAGATATTGACGGCCATATTTGGAGCCCACTACGGTGTGGAGTTCACCGATTGCCCGGCGGGTTTCAAAAGAGCTGGCATCTTTGCGGGTATGCAGCATGCTGGTCATCCAGTATGAGAAGTTCTGTGCTTTCCAAACACGTTTGAGAGCCGTTTGGGAATACTCATCGATGCCGGTTGCGTCGTCATTGTTAAAGTACTGTTCTAGTGCATTAGACAATACTTTGACGTCAGTAAATGCCAGATTGAGGCCCTTGGCACCTGTTGGCGGAACAGTGTGCCCTGCGTCGCCGGCTAAAAACAGCTGTCCCCAACGCATTGGTTCGGCCACGAAAGAACGGAATTTCAGGACAGTCTTTTCAAAAATTGGTCCGCGTTTGAGTTGGAAACCGTCTGGGCCCTCTACGCGTGCCTGAAGCTCTTCCCAGATTTCTTCTTCTGTCCAGTTATCGGGGTCCTCGCTGGGATCACATTGAAAGTAGTGCCGTTGCACGGTTTCGTTGCGCTGTGAAATTAGCGCAAAGCCTCGCGGCGAGTTGGCATAGATCAATTCTTCTGCGCTCGGTGGAGCTTCGGTGAGAATACCAAACCAGGCGAATGGGTACTCGATTTTGTGTTCAACCCGAGTTGCGGAAGGAATTGCCCGACGGCAAAACGATCGTGAACCATCTGCGCCAACTACAATATCGGCTTCGATGGTGCCGGGCTGACCTGCATCATCGGTGAAGTGGATTTTTGGTTTGGCGGTTTCGATGTCTGTGACGTCAGTGACGGTGTGTTGATAGCGCACGTCACCGTTATCGCGGGCACGTGCTGCGGCAAGGTCGACGAAGACTTCGTTTTGCGGATATAGCCACACCGAGGCGTCAACTAATTCTTTGAAATTTATCCGGTGCGATTCGCCATCGAAACGAAGATCAATACCACCGTGTTCATAACCAATTTTGGTGACACGAGAGTCTACACCGTAATTAGTGAGCATTTCCACGGCACCGGTTTCCAGGATGCCGGCGCGGTGTGTGTTTTTGATGGTCTCGTGGTCGCGGGCTTCCAGCACGATGTTGTCGACGCCGGCACGCGCCAGTAGATGCGAAAGCATGAGGCCTGCCGGTCCGCCTCCGACGATACCCACCTTCGTGGTCTCGGCTTGGGTGGTCACTGAAACTCCTGTCGACTCGAAATCGCAATGTATCTCTATCAGTGTGTGACACACAGGGGGTTCCACGCCACTGCATTCTCATTCTATGAGAATTACGGAGTATCGGGCACCGGATGTAGGCTTCGTGATAAACCACGCGAGGCGGCCAGCAGGACAGGAATAACAGCGGAGCGTTGGTCAAAATCTTGCGGGATGACTACCGAGATCGCAGCGATCGCCAGACGGTTTCGGCCAGTTAAAGTGTTAAAAACTGGTACGGCTGCCCCGGTTGTGCCATCGTCGAGCATCCCGTCCAACATCGAATAGCCTGTTTTGCGAATTTCTGACAAGGTGGCGTTGATATCCCCGGTCCCTGGATATGACATGCTCGCGGCTCGCGGGTGTGCAGTGAAATATTCACTGATGATGTGGGCTGGCTGGAACGCTAATTGCACTAGGCCCATCGAGACGGTGTGGACTGGCATGCGAGTTGCAACTGTTGCTTGGTTCACCACAGAGTTGCGTGATGACAGACGTTCAACGACGAGAACCTCTTGGTCGTCCAGGATCGAAAGTTGAGTGTGTTGGCGAAAGATTGCCTGAACGTCGTCAAGGAACGGCATAGCTGCAGTGCGCAAGCTCAGCGCAGGTGACGAGCGTGCCGCAAGTTCCCAAAGACGCATGCCGAGACCGACGGTGCCATTAGCGTATCGGGTCAGTATGTCTTCGGCTGTTAATTGCGTTACTAATCGGTAGGTGGTGGCCAGTGGAATATCAGTTAGTCGAGACAATTCTGCGATAGGCAGCTGTCTACGGTGCACATCGAAAGCAGCCAGGATGCGCAATACACGATCTAACACAGTGCCCCCGGATGCTGAGTTCTTCATAGGTCTGTCAGTGTATCCGGTGGAACGGTGGTCTAATACGTAACACCGAAAACCCATACGAGAAGCGTCATGGATGCCAAGGTAATCAAGATGACGGCCAAGATATTAATCAGTCCGCCACCTTTGACCATTTGTCCGATGGTCACGTAGCCAGATCCATAGGCAATAGCGTTTGGTGGGGTGGCGACTGGCAGCATAAACGCACAAGTAGCAGCCAATGCCACTGGAGCGGTTAATAGTAGTGGCTCCACGCCAGTCCCCATGGCGATTCCTGAGGCCACTGGTAAAAATGTTGCTGCTGTTGCCGTGTTCGAGGTCATTTCTGTCAGTACCAAAATACCAATAGCTGCCAGTGCTACCAGAACCCAAACCGAAACTCCTGCGAGCCCTTCGACTTGTTCGCCGAGCCACTCTGACAGGCCTGAATCAGAAAACTGTGCGGATAAGGCCAGCCCACCGCCAAACAGTAACAATACGCCCCAGGGTAGGTTAAGTGCAGTGTCCCAGTTCAATAGGCGAACACCTTGGTTCGCCCCGCCGGGGATAATAAACAGCGCCACACCGACGACCATAGCGATGCCGGCATCGGAAATTACCGGCTCTTCGAGCCCAAATACGTATTCTGAGATAAGAGGAACGGCTACCCAGGAGATGGCGGCGACAATAAACACAATGAGCACCGAAAGTTCGCCTACTGACATCGGGCCTAGTTTGCTCCATTCTTTCCGGATCAGGTCAGAACCGCCAGGAATTCGTTTCATTTCTGGTTTGAACATGATTTTCGTTAAGATGAACCAGGCACCAACCATCAAGACGATGGATATTGGTATGCCTACCAGCATCCATCGTCCAAACCCTAGATTCATATCGTGTTGAGCAGCCATATGCGCAGCTAATAAAGCATTGGGCGGGGTACCGATGATGGTGCCCAAAGACCCGATAGAGGCTGCATATGCAATGGCTAGCATTAGTCCGGTTCCGAATTTGGTTTGAGCTACCTCGGCGACGTCTTCGGTAGACGCTTCAGTTTCTGTGTCGTGGTCGACTACCCCGTCGGTATCTTCACCATCGGTAATCCGTTTGACAAGCAGTAGTACGGATATACCGATTGGCAGCATCATCACCGCTGTCGCTGTGTTGGATACCCACATCGATAGGAAGCCAGTGGCAATCATGAACCCTGCTGTTAGAGCGTTAGTATTGGAGCCCATACCGCGCAGTACCAGCAGAGCGATCCGTCGATGTAGGTTCCAGCGTTGCATGGCTAGTGCCAGCAAGAAACCACCCATGAATAGAAAAATGATGTCGTTGCCGTAGTTGGCACCGACATCAGAAACTCCGACGCCGCCGTCGGATTCTCCAGCGGGAACAAGTAAGGGGAAAATGATCAGCGGTAGTAATGCTGTGGCCGGGATTGGAATAGCTTCGGTCATCCACCAGATAGCCATCAATACCGCAGTCGCTGCGGTCAGCTTGGGCCATACCTCTAAATCCGCAGGCATGACGAAATATATCAATACACCTGCAACGAGACCGGCAACTAAGCCAATGACCCGACGAAACCATTCACCCCGCTCAACCGGTTCAGCTCGCATCCCATCGGATAGCTCCTGCTCGGCCTGTGCTCGGCGACCCGGATCATATCTTTTCAGGTGTGCTCCGGTTACTTGACTCGACGGATCATTCGTCATGAAAGCTCCTCTGTAAAGAGATCCAGCATGCAAGCTGCGCTGCGGTGTTGCGCAGAATATGAAGCATTTAAACTTGCATAAATCAGCTTATGTTATGAATAAGGGCACAGCAATAGGTGAGCTAGGCGTGGCCAAACTTTAAATAAATAAGGGCATGATCCGACTCAGATCATGCCCTTATTTAGAGTGACTGGTCATAGGGGATGATTCGCTTTCGGTTGGCTTTAGCGATACCTGTGAAAAAGAAAAACTCGGGATTGGAAATAGTTCCAATCCCGAGTAAAACGCGGATGGTGGGGGATTTGAACCCCCGGGACGGGGTTGCCGCCCTCTGGTTTTCAAGACCAGCTCCTTCGGCCGCTCGGACAACCATCCAGACGAGGATATAGTGTACCTGTTCAAAGCCACGGTGCATAATCGATGTCGCGGTGCCGAAAGACGCCATACACTTGACGGGCCTGCAAGTCAGTAACGAGGATAAGAGCATGTCACTACCGTCACAAATGCAAGCCGTCCGCTTTATTCCGCAGGCCGGTACTGCCCAGGCTTCCAAAGAATCCCCGGCAGATATACGTATCGTTACCCAATCTGTTCCCAAGCCTGGTGCCGGAGAAGTCTTGATTCGTGTAACAGCAGCGGGTATCAACAACGCCGACCTACTTCAAAGGATCGGTGGTTATAACGTGCCAGAAGGTGCAACTGACATACCCGGTCTGGAGGTGGCCGGAACTATCGCGTCTGTTGGCGAGGGCGTAACTACTTGGACGGAAGGGGATAGAGCTTGCGCACTATTAGCCGGTGGTGGATATGCAGAATATGTGGTAGTTGATGCACGACAAGTAGCTCCAGTACCGGAGCAAGTAGACCTTGTGGAGGCGGCAGGTATTGTCGAAACTGCAGCAACCGTTTGGCTTAATATATTTATGACCGCCAAATTTACCAAAGATGACTGGGTGCTCATCCACGGGGGCTCAGGCGGTGTCGGAACGATGGCGATCCAGATGGTAAAAGCCATGGGAGGACGCCCAATAGCGACCGCCGGTACAGACGCTAAAGTTGAGTATGCACGGTTCCTTGGTGCCGAGGGTATCAACTACAAAACTGAAGACTTTGTAGACCGAGTCCATGAAATTACAGACGGTCATGGAGCCGATATTATTCTCGACGTGGTTGCCGGCCGATATTCGGAAGACAATTTGCGCGCCATAGCGAATCGTGGACGGTGGGTCATTATCGGAACAGCCGGCGGGATTAAAGGCCCTATTAATTTTCTTCGTGTTATGGCAAAACAAGCAGTCATAACCGGCAATCTTCTGCGGCCGCGCACTGCACAGGAAAAAGGTGAGATCCTTGCAGGAGTGGTCGAACACATCTGGCCGTTAGTTGCCAATGACGAAATTGACCCGTTGATAGCCCAAACGTTCAAACTTGAAAACACCAACGTCGCCTACCAACGTTTTGCAGAATCCGATCGGGTGGGGAAAATAGTGCTGACAATGTGAGACACTAAGTGATGATGAAACCTGGACCGTTCGCCCGCCGTCGTGAAGCAAAGAAGCTTGACCAGGAGCTTGGCAACTTGCTGTGGCGTCAAGCTCACGATCGTTTTGCCCGTTCTTTAGACCGTTACTGGCAGATCGTCGGCCAAGAACATAACGGCACTATTACACGGGAAGAACATAATGGGCTGGTCCATGCTGGCAATATTCTCACCGATAATTTGGCAGTGGTGCGTCAAGTTTGCGCCACTGCTCGCCAACGATTCGGAGAACATGATCTAGATGTCCCCGCCGGTGCTAACGATATCCACCGGATGCTATCACGGGCTGCTAACGATTTAGCCGCCACTGCACAGGCTGCGGCGATGTTTAAACGTCGGCAGGCCGATATTGCTTCGGTCGGTATGCGAGCAGAAAAAGTACTGGAATCAGTTGGTGCCGCCCAGCAACTGCTCACGATTTGAAAAAGTCTCGTTATACGGTGCGTCCGGGGCTTTACAGGCCTGGAGAGTGAATGCCATGTCCCCAGTACACGATGACTCTGCTGAATCAGTAGCTCACCATGCCCAGCCTCAGCGATTCGACTGGGAGGCACTGCTGCGCAATACTGCGCTGGTGATTGTGCTGCTACTTTTGCTGTGGTCAGTATTCAACGTACAGTTACCGTCTGCTAGCCGGCTGCGCGATCTGATTGAAGCATGGGGTTGGGCGGCCTGGTTAGTGTTTATTGGAATTTACGCGGTTGTTGCCATGACGCCGATACCAGTGACGGTCATGGCCGTGACAGGTGGGTTATTATTTGGCTTAGTTGAGGGAACCATACTATCTGTTATAGGTGTGCTCATCGGCTGCTGGGGTGCATACTGGCTGGCTCGCGGCTTAGGACGTGAGGTAACAATAAAATTGCTCGGGTCCCACAATCGCAACGTTCAGCAGCACCTAAGTCAGGCCGGCTTTCAAGCCGTTGTGATGCTGCGTTTGTTGCCGGGTTTTCCGTACTGGCCGGTTAACTACGGCAGCGGCGCTTTTGGGGTAGGGCAACGTGAGTTTATGCTTGCCAGCTTAATATCGGTGGTGCCTGGCCAAGTGTCGTTGGTAGCTATCGGTAGTTTTATTTCGACGCCTGATGTACTGCACGGTGTGGTGGTCGTGGTTGGCTGGATTATCGTCTTGGTTTTAACTATTTGGGCTTATCGTCGATGGAATGCGGCGCGTCCCGGGATCGGATCGAAGGCTCAGCCAAAGTAAATAATGTGTCTTATTTCATTGGTGAGATATAGCGCTTCGCTGAGGCCATACAAATACTTGCACAGTCTGCAAGTTTTAGTTTAGGCTTTCCTCCTATGGCATTTACAGAAGACTCAACTTTGGGGCGTCGAGAGCAGAAAAAACTCGAAACACGACGCGCTATACGGAATGCCGCTCTGGAGCTCGGTACCCAACGGGGAGTAGAGCGTTTAACCGTTGAATCTATCGCTCACGCAGCGGGCATCTCACCGAGAACGTTTTTCAATTACTTCTCCAGTAAAGAAGATGCTCTGGTTGCCGACGCCACTGAAGCTGCAAGCCAAATATGCGCACTATTGTTAGAGCGCCCCGCTGAGGAAGCCCCCATGCGGGCCTTACATAATGCCGTCATGGACAGTCCATACCTCGGCTCGATTCAACCGAACCGTGAACGGACATTAGCACGACAGCGGCTTGCCCAGCACGACCCGTCGCTGATGAAACATCAGCTTGGAAAAATCGCCCAACTGGAACACATGTTTGCCGATGCATTGGCAACACGGATGGGTGTCGAGGTCGACGAAGATATTTTCCCAGAGCTTTTGGCAGCGATGGCTGTCAGCATGATACGGGTTGCTATCCGACGTTGGGTTGCCAACGAAGAGCAACCATTATATGAGCTTATTGACACTGCTTTTCAACAGTGTCAACGCCTGGACGCGTATAACGCTCACGTTTTACCGGCCAGCTGAGGGAGGAAGCCAACGATGAGAATTTTTATGAGCCTAAGGAGAACTGACCATATTGGCTAGCGAAACCACCGGATCGACGCCGGCCGTACAAGGTCGGCAAAATGCAGCGCAAAATGACCGAACCAACGAAGAGCAGGTCGATTCGTCGCGCAAGAAGCCGGTGAACCGTAATGTCGTCTTGGCAGTCTTGGTATCAGGTGCTTTTGTCATCATACTGAACCAGACCCTGATGAACACTGCGCTTCCTGCGTTGATGAAAGATTTCGACATTACCGCTAATTCAGCGCAGTGGGTTACGACGATTTTCATGCTCGTCAACGGGATTATGATTCCGATTACGGCATTTCTGATACGAAAATTCACGACGCGTAGCTTGTTCTTTGCGGCAATGGGCCTCTTCAGCCTGGGGACCTTGCTGGCAATTCTGTCGCCGGTCTACCCATTGCTGTTGGCGGGTCGCTTTATTCAAGCAGCCGGCGGTGGCATTATTATTCCGCTCATGCAAACTATCTTGTTTGCTATCTTCCCCATGGATAAGCGTGGCCAAGCCATGGGGACGTTCGGGCTTGTAATCTCTTTTGCTCCTGCCATTGGTCCAAGCCTCTCGGGCTGGATTGTCGAGCACTTCCCATGGCAGGCCCTGTTTATCATGATGCTGCCCATTGCCGTTATTGACCTGATCATCGCCTATTTTATTCTCACAAACGTGACCGAGCGGACGAATCCGCGATTGGACGTTCTGTCAATTATATTGTCATCATTTGCATTTGGTGGTTTGCTGTTCGGCTTTGGTAGTGCTGGTAATACCGGTTGGGTAAGCTATGGAGTACTAATTCCACTGTCCATTGGTGTGGTGAGTCTGGGGCTATTCATCTGGCGACAACTCATTTTGGAAGAACCCATGTTGGAGCTGCGGGTCTTGAAATATCCAATGTTCACTTTGAACACACTGTTGGGCATGGCAGTATTTGTCGCCATGATTGGCGGGATGATTATCCTGCCACTATTTATGCAAAACATGGCTGGGTTTACAGCCACTGATTCTGGTCTCATGCTCTTGCCTGGCGCCGTTATTATGGGAATTATGTCGCCGGTTACTGGGCGAATTTTTGACCGTTTTGGTGCTCGATGGTTGGCAATTGTCGGTTTCACGCTTTTAACTGTGACCACGTTCATGTTCACACTACTGACACCGGATACCACATTTACCTACCTGGCAGTTGTTAATGCTGTGCGTATGTTTGGTACCGCCATGGTCATTATGCCGGTAACCACTGCTGCCTTGAACCAGTTGCCACAGCGGATGATCCCGCACGGTACTGCGCTAAACAACACAATGCGTCAGGTTGCGGCCTCCGTGGGCACTGCCGTGCTAGTGACAGTGATGACTGCAACTGCACAAGATCCAGCGAAATACGGTGCGGAGGGCCTGGTTCATGGCGTTAATGTAGCTTTCCTGGTCGCCGCTATCGTTGCTGCGGTTGGTGTCGTCGCAGCATTCTTCGTTCGCGATTCGCGGCCTGCACATCGAGGCAATGCACAGGTTGCAGCTCAGCCAGAGAAGTAGCTAACAGGCCGACGAGGTTCGATAAACTGTTGTTGCTGATAGATCCGTTCTACTTCATGTTTTAGCGGAGTAGAACGGATCTTGTGGTTAACGACTGGAAGACGTATGTGGAATGCCCTGAGGGACACCTGAACGAAACGATGCCCCTTGTAGTGGGTGTAGCGGTCGTGCACATACACGACGGCCAAATCAGATATAGCCACGGGACAACATAAATAAAAGCCCCGGGGCCCGCATCAATGGGTGGGGCTCCGGGGCGGTACCTCTTCAAGTGGACAGAGCCGACTACCGGATTCGAACCGGTGACCTGCTCTTTACGAGGGAGCTGCTCTACCAGCTGAGCTAAGTCGGCGCGGAACGTTAAGTCTAACGTGGTCCGATAAGATCTTAGCCAGTTTTTATCTCATTGGTCAAAACGCTATAGATTTATTCGCAGACCATGTTGTCTTCAGGCAGTTCATCTTCAAGGATATACCCGTCGATGGCGTCAACAATGCACTGGTTGTCTTTGGAATAAGCGCCGTGACCTTCGCCCTCTACAGTGATATGAACACCGTTATCGAGTTCTTCCGCTAAATCTTTGGAGAATTGCAACGGCGTGGCTGGATCAGAGGTGAGCCCGCTGACGATAATCGGGTCAGAACCTTTTGCATCGGTTGATTCTAGGGGCTCTACAGGGTCCACAGGCCATCCGTTGCAGCCTGCAGAATATGACATGTACTTGCCAAAAATCGGGGCATTTTCTTCAAGTTCCTCGGCTTCTTGAGTCACCTCATCGAAAGTCCTATCAGTGCCGGTATAGTCCAAACAGTTGATGGCATTAAACGCAGCAGTCTCGTTGCTGTATTCTCCGGAGTCCATTCGCCCATGGTAAGTATCAGCGAAATATAAGAAGAGTGGGGGATATTGAGAATCTTCGTAGTCACCCTCCAGCGCTTGTTCAAAGGCCATGGCAAGTAGGTCCCAACTATCTTGCGAATACAATGGAGTGACAATACCAAAAAACAAATCCGAGATCGGTTGGGTTCGTCCATCTGGATATTCGATGGGTTCTTCTTCAACCTGGGCGATGAAGTCAGTCACCGCAGTCATTACTGACTCAGCGTCGCCATCCTCACCAATATTGCAGTCTGATGTTTCGGCACACCAATCTGCCCAGGCGTGCAACGATTGTTCGAATCCAGCAGATTGTGCTTTTGACACTTCGAAGGATTCAGCACTGGGAGGTAGGACTGAATCTAAGACAAATTTGCCAACATTATCAGGAAATAGTTCAGCATATGTGGCCCCAAGCTTTGTACCATAGGACAGCCCAAAATAGTTCAGCTGTGGTTCGTCCAAAGCAGCACGGATGATATCCATGTCTCTGGCAGCAGAGCTTGTATCGACAAAACTAACCATTTCGCCTGAGTGCTCGAGGCACTGCTGGCCGTATTCCTTATTTTCTTCGATAGATTCTTGCCATCCTTCAGGTGTGGACGGGTCAAAGACAGTCTCGCGAGACTCGTCAAATTCTTCGCCGGTTTCGCACCGAATTGGTTCGGATGCACCGACACCACGAGGATCAAAACCAATGGCAGAAATATTCTCGAGCAGATTTTTCGACAGCATGGAACTCAATGAGTCCTGAACAAACGAAATCCCGGACGAACCTGGGCCACCTGGATTAAATAACATGGGTTGTTCCGTTGCTGTTTCGGTGGCACGAGTTACATGTATCTCAATGCTTTTGTCGTCAGGGTTCTCGTAATCCATGGGAACCTCTACCGTGCCACATTCAAAATCGTCGTTGTCATCGCAGGTATCCCACGTAATGTCTTGTTCATAGAACGTTTCCAGGCCTGCAGGTGCCGATTCCACCTGCTCGTCTTTTGTCTGCCCAGGTGCATCGGAGGAGCAGGCCGTAAGCACTAGCGCAAATGCAGCGGCGAAGGCAGCCAGCGGGCGTGTGGTGGTAGACATTGGTTCCTTTACGAAGTTATAGCGGTGCGTGCCGACGGGTGCGAGGTATAAATGCTAACAGCATCGCTTCCAGAGCCAACTGCGGGGGTACATTCCCTGCGAGTCGCTGACGTGCCGTATTTATAGCGTCTAAGGCGCCAAGACAATGCTCAGCCGTTACCGTGGTGCTATATTCGGTGAGTTTTGCCCGCATGTGCTCATTAATAAGTGTTGCTGTAGACGCTAGGTGCAACACGAGTAAGTCGCGGTAAATACCGGAAAGATCAATCATAGCTCTATCCAGTGCATCATGGATCGCCCTGCGGTTTCGCGCCGTTTGATTATCTTCCATTCGCCGGATGTGTACCCGGAGTTTTGGCGGGACAGCCTCATCCTCGGCCAGGCCTAGCGAACGTAGCAGACGGGCTCGTTCAGCCGTATTACGATCATTAGAGGAGGCTTCGGCCTCCGTTTGAACGAGTTTGTGCAAGTTGTCAGCAGACTCCATAGCCGCTGATGCGGAGCGGACCGTGAATGGCAAATGAACAATCATATCGCGGCGTTCGCGGGCTTCTGAAGAACGAGCCAGCCAGCGGGCTACCCCAACGTGCGACTGTGATGCGCGAGCGCAATGCTGGGCCAGCTGGGGTTCAATACCGTCGCGGGAGGTCAATAGCTGTGCAACGTCGTCGACGGTAGGGATTACTAAGTTCATATGTCGGGTTCGTGACCGGATGGTTACTAACACATCGGCCGGTGACGGCGCCGAGAGCATCCAGATGGTTCGTTCGGGTGGCTCTTCTATGGCCTTTAATAACACATTGGTGGCGCGTTCGGTCATTCGATCTGCGTCTTCAATAATGATGATGCGCCAACGCCCGGTGGAGGGGCGGTCATAGGCATCCGTCACAAGGTCACGGACATCTTCGATGGCGTATTGCACCTTTTCGGTGGTGACAATATTGACATCGGCATGGGTGCCTGCCGCAATGGTAATACAGGCTTGGCATTGGCCACAGCCGCGATCGTTGAGATCGGACTGTTCGCATTGCAAGGTTTGAGCGAAAGCTCGGGCAGCTAGTGAGCGCCCGGATCCGGGTGGCCCGGTGAATAACCACGCATGAGCTGGGGCTTTGATTGTTTCGGGGCGACTCAGTTGGGCGATGACCGCCTGCTGGCCGGCTAGGGATTGCCAGACTGGGTTGGCCATTACAGTGTTACTCCGTGGTGAGTTTGCAGGTAAGTCAGGATTTGATCGGTGATGGTGCTTGCTGGCTGGTCTGCGTTAATAACAAGGTGACGTTCTGGTGCGGTCTCGGCCTGAACTAAAAAGGAAGCGCGCACAGCCTCTTGGAAACCGTCTGGAGCTGATTCCATTCGGTCAACCACAGTACCGCGAGTATCACGTCGAGTATCGGCAAGCCCGGTGTCCATATCGAGCACAATTGTTATATCTGGGCTGACCGCTCCGGTGGCATATTGATTAATTTCTTCTACTACGTGTTGAGATACCCCGCGGCCGGCACTTTGGTAGGCAACGGATGAGCCAACGAAGCGATCCGAGATCACTATCTTTCCGGCGTCTAAGGCCGGCCGAATCGTTTTCGCCATGTGGTCAGCTCGTGCGGCGGCGAAAAGTAACGTTTCCGTCATGTCATCAACGGTTGTGGTCGGGTCTAAAACAAGCGAGCGTAATGCTTCAGCGACATCGGAGCCGCCGGGCTCTCGAGTAATAATCACTTCGTGTCCGGCCTGCTGCAGCGCTTGAGCCGTAGCCGACACCTGCGTGGACTTTCCTGTGCCGTCGGCGCCTTCAAACACTACAAATAGCCCCGTCATATCGCAACCTTTCTGATGGTATGGCCCCATAGCCTAGTGCCGCCTACTAGACTAATCCTATGGACTTTTTGCACATAGTTGTGATGATTGAATACGGTCTGCAGGCCGGGTTGGCACTGGTGGGTGCAGGTATGGTGATTTGGGCAATGGCAGATGCTGCACGTCGCCCTACTACTGCCTTTGAAAACCACACCAACCAGACCAAGGCTACCTGGCTATTAATCCTCGGTGGCGCGCTGATTTTTGGTTTGGGTTCAGCTGCGTTAACCGTGTTCTACGGTGGGCAGATGGGGCTATTTGGGCTTGCTTCCATTATCGCTGCCGGTGTGTATCTCGCCGGTCCGAAACGCCAATTCGAAATCTGGACGTAATAACCAGGTAAAGTTACCCCCATGGCTACAACATCAAAACTGGTTTTACTGCGCCACGGGCAGTCCACCTGGAATGAGCTCAACCAATTTACCGGTTGGGTGGATGTCCCACTGACTGATAAAGGTCGTACCGAGGCAGCCCGTGCCGGACAACTGCTCAAAGACGAAAGTCTTCTACCCGACGTCGTACACACTTCGTTGCTGCGTCGTGCCATCACCACAGCTAATCTGGCGCTTGAAACCGCCGACCGTCAATGGATCCCAACCCAGCGGACTTGGCGTTTGAATGAACGCCATTATGGTGCGCTACAAGGTATGAACAAAGCCGAAATCCGTGAAAAGCACGGCGACGAAAAGTTCATGACCTGGCGTCGCTCTTACGATACTCCACCGCCAATGCTGAATGACGACGAAGAATTTTCCCAGTACCGCGACGAACGCTACGCTCTGCTGGGTGAGGACATTCCACGCACCGAATGCCTCAAGGACGTCGTCGATCGTCTGCTCCCATATTGGTATGACAACATTGTGCCCCAATTGGCAAGTGGAAAAACGGTTCTCGTCGTGGCTCACGGTAATTCATTACGTGCCCTTGTGAAGCACCTCGAGGGTATCTCCGACGACGACATTTCTGAACTCAATTTGCCCACCGGTATCCCATTTGCCTATGCGATGGATGCCAATATGCAGCCGGTGACCAAAGCCCGCTTCCTGGATCCAGATGCTGCGGCAGCTGGTGCTGCCGCCGTTGCCGCTCAGGGCAAATGACCTCCGAGTCGTGATTAGCCCGCATGATTCTTGTCATCGATAATCACGGCTTTACAACCCGAATCCTCGCACATCAACTCGGGGCGGTGCAGATTATCGCCGCCACCGAGTTGGCTGATTTGCACTTGGAAGACTATACCCACGTGGTGATTGGCCACGGTACGGGAAGAGTCGATTTAGAGTCGTTAAAATCGGTACCGAATCTACCTGTACTTGCTATTGGTGCCGGTTACCAGCATTTGGCAGCAGCCTACGGTCATAGGACAACGGCGCGGGCTCAACCAATCTATGGGCAACTGCTAACGCACAACCATTCAGCCAGCGGCATTTTTGCCGGCCTGCCTAACCCAACAGCACTTATCAGTTATCATCCGTGGCGGTTAGTCAGTATGGCGCCCACGGAATTTAGCATTCATGCTACCGATGAGAATGACGCCGTATTAGCTTTCCGAGTCCAGGGCACCCACCACTGGGGGATTCACGCCGATCCGGCAGCGTTGCAATCGACGGTTGGAGCTACGCTAATTGATAATTTTTTAGCGCTGGCTCCCAGACAGACTCATGCTGTCCAAGAACCGATGGTCCCAAGGGCTCCAGGTCAACGTGTCAATGTTTTTACTCGCCAGTTAGCGGGAGAACTCGACACATCGAGCACTTTTATAAATTTACAAGCTCAAGCATCTGCGGCATTCTGGTTAGATTCGGCCTCGGCGCATTTAGGCCAGGGTAAGACCTCATTATTGGGCACAAATCATGGTCCGCTAGCCCAGACGATCCGCTGGGACGTGGCAACCAACCAGTTAGACGTAGAAACTAATGACACTCTGTACAGCCTGAACGGGGACGTCTTGGAATACATTGCTGACCACTCGTGGCAGCCTGCTCACGTCCCGAATTTTCCTGGGTTTACCGGAGGCTGGGTTGGATATCTCGGATATGAAGCCAAACAAACCACCATAGCCGGACCCCGAAATAGGTGGCGCGCTAGCACTCCGGACGCTTATTGGATCCGCCCGCAAGCATTTTTACGCTATGACCATCACCATCAGCGGACCGTGCTGTTTGCGTACCAAGATGCATCCTTATTGGACGTTTTAGAATCGGCTCTGGTATTTGATCCAACACCCGATAGTACAGTCACTGAACGCAGCAGCATCAATGGCCGTTGGCGTTTGTCAGCCGAGGAATATCAACAAGCTGTGACCCGTATCCAAAAGCAGCTCGATTACGGGGACGCTGCTGGCATTTGCTTCACGGACACATTCACCATGGATGCCGATGACCTGGATGGTCTGCAGCTTTACCTGCGGCTACGTAGCCGTAATCCGGCACCCTATGCTGGTTATTTACGATTCAACACATTCGACGACAAGCTTGAAATCCTAGCGGCATCACCTGAAAAATACTTCAGTGTTGACACTGAAGGCACCATAGAATCAAAGCCAATAAAAGGAACCGTCGCTCGTAGTCACGATCCGTACCTGGATGTCGAGATCGCCAAACAGCTGGCTCGCGATCCGAAAACCCAATCTGAAAATCTCATGATTGCCGATCTGCTGCGCGATGATCTAGCACCCGTGACAGTTCCCGGATCAGTTCAGGTTCCAAAACTTATGGCGGTAGAATCCTTCGCTACAGTGCATCAGCTAGTGACCACCGTGACCGGTCAATTATTACCGGGCACTCCGGTAACTGATGCCTTGGCTGCGGTATTTCCTGGTGGATCAATGACCGGTGCGCCCAAACTGGCCAGCTTGGCAGCCCTCGACGAGC
This sequence comes from Candidatus Yaniella excrementigallinarum, assembly GCA_019113675.1. Lineage (GTDB taxonomy): Bacteria > Actinomycetota > Actinomycetes > Actinomycetales > Micrococcaceae > Yaniella > Yaniella excrementigallinarum. The sequence goes on along the minus strand of DXHA01000025.1, from coordinate 10,149 downwards.
TAGAAGCCGGCCCGCGAGGTATTTATTCGGGTGCCATGGGATGGGTTGGCGATAACAATACCGCCGAGCTCAGCGTCGTCATCCGGACCATGGTGTTAGACGACGGACACTTGAGCATCGGCGCTGGAGGCGCCGTCGTCGTAGGGTCTGACCCAGCCGCCGAAAACCAAGAAAAACTTTTGAAAGCCCAAGCGCTGATCGACTGTATAGCAGAGGAATTACAGTGAGTTTGCCACAGTCTTTTCTTTGGTCGGAGAATACCTTTTATCCCATAGCAACATCGGAAAACGAAACCTTGTTGGTAGCCGATTCCTGGCGGGTACGGTCCGGCGAAACATGGGGCCTAGACGATCATGTCCAACGGTTTATGGCTGGTATTGCTACCCAGTCGCCTGAACACTTAGCGCCTATAGCTGCCCAGCATTTTACTGCAATGCTTGACCAACAGCTCCGTGAACTTTCACAACAATATCCGGGCACGGATTTCTTTCCACGAATCAGCGTCGAGCCCTATCAAGGAGCTTGGCGGATTGTGCTGTTGGTCAGATCTGCACCACCAGCTCGACAAACCACCAGTCTGTGGATCCCCGCAGCGACCGATCCGCGCAAACTGCCAACGGTAAAGGGCCCCGACATCGCCATGTTGAGCAGAATGGTTCGCAATGCACCCGCTGACGACGTTGTACTTCACGACGGCGGCAAGGTCCATGAAGCCTCTACCGGTGCACTTTTGATCTGGCCGGATACTCGGCAACTCGTGTTGTGCCAAGCTGTACAGCAATTGCCCTCCATCGCTGCACAGCGCATCGCCCAGCAGGCAAAAACTCATAATATTTTGGTGACTCGCAGACCGGTGACAATACAACAAATAGCCTCCGGCCGATTTCCAGTCTGGTTTGCCAACACGTTGCACGGCATCTCTGCCGTTACCACAATCAGTGGTGTGGCGGGGCGAACCAAGGTTGTGCCACATCCAGATCTGGAATGGTGGCAGGCAGCTTGGTGGAATACGTTTGTAACCTGATGTTCAGGCCGATGCTTTCTATGCGACCTGTGCCGAAGCCAAAGTGAATAAGTTATGAATTCTTCTCAACAATTGGGTGTACTGGGGGCCTAAAGAGGAAAAGGGCCAGCCCGAGGCGAAAAGAATGGGTACTGTTACAACTGTGGAAAGTCTTGTTTCTGTAGCTGTCCTGTCTGGACTAGCCGGAGTCATCATTACGGTCGGTGCCATGGTCGCCTTCCGAATGTCGTCACGTTCCCGCATCGAACGGTTAGCGGAACACAAACAGTCTATTCCTGAAGGTGCCCTGGATGTCTTAGCTGTGGTTGGCCAAGCCTATGTGATTGTTGACGCCGTCGATACCGTAGTTCGAGCTAATCCTTCGGCCTATGCTTTCGGTCTAGTACGTGGCAACCAGCTGGGCCATAAACAGTTGACTGAACTTACCTCGAGGGTGCGTACTGCTGGACAATTATATGATTACCGGTTCGAACTGCCTGCTGTATCGGCTGCTGAAGGCAATTGGTTAGTACATCTTCGTGCAGCTTCCATTGGGGACCAGTACATCGTGATCATGGCTGAAGATCGTTCTCAACAGCACCGTACAGAGGCTATTCGTCACGATTTTGTGGCAAATGTATCCCATGAGCTGAAAACCCCGGTGGGTGCGATGAGCCTATTGGCCGAAGCAATCGAGGATGCCGCCGATGATCCAGAAGCTGTTCGACACTTCGCCAAACGACTCTCTATTGAATCTGTGCGACTATCCGCATTGGTTCAGGATGTGATCTCACTGTCTCGACTGCAGGGTCGCGACATCGTTGAAACTGCTGAACCCCTTGACATTACCCGGCTCGTATCAGACGCCATCGACCGAGTGCGTACAGAAGCATCGTCTCGCGATATCGCCATCCACAGTCGACAGCCAGAACCGCTTTCGGTGTATGGAGATTATGATCAGCTGATGACCGCCATCCGCAACCTAATAGACAATGCGGTGACATATTCGCCAGACGGCTCAAACGTATGGGTCGAGGTCACCAAGCACGAAGACGTGGTCCACATAGCTGTCCGGGATCAAGGCCCCGGGATTGCCGATGAAGAGCGAGAACGCATCTTTGAACGATTCTACCGAGTAGATTCGGCGCGCTCGCGGGCCACCGGTGGTACAGGACTGGGATTAAGTATCGTCAAACATACCGTTTCGAACCACGGTGGCGAAATTCTTGTGGACTCGGCTGTAGGCGAGGGGTCTACCTTTTTGATTCGGTTACCGGAGCTTGACCCGCAGGCCCATGAAGCTACCACCGAAGGTACCGAACCCGATATGCACACCGTAGATAATGAATCACAAAACACTGTTGAAGAAGGAAATCACCGATGACTCGGATTCTTGTCGTTGAAGATGAACCGTCAATCTCTGATCCGCTGGCATATTTGTTACAACGAGAAGGGTACGGGGTTACCGTTGTTGACGATGGGCTCAAAGCTGTCGAAGAATTCGAACGTAACGGCGCCGATCTGGTGCTACTGGATTTGATGTTACCGGGTCAACCAGGTACCGATGTAATTCGCCAGATCCGGCAAGATTCCCAGGTTCCGGTGATCATGCTCACAGCCAAGGATAGCGAAGTCGATAAAGTTGTTGGACTCGAACTTGGCGCCGACGATTACGTAACTAAACCATATTCTGCCCGAGAACTCATCGCCCGAATTCGAGCAGTGTTGCGACGTAATGCTGATGCTGAAGAACTCTTGCCAGATACGGTTGCCGCCGGCCCAGTACGAATGGACGTCGAACGACATGTGGTCACCGTCGACGCCACAGATATCACCATGCCACTGAAAGAATTTGACCTGCTGGAAATGCTGCTGCGCAATGCCGGGCGCGTGATGACACGCGGTCAACTCATCGATCGAGTATGGGGGCCAGGTTATGTGGGCGACACAAAAACCCTGGACGTACACATTAAACGTTTGCGTTCCAAAATCGAGCCAGATCCATCAGCGCCCCGGTATCTTAAGACTGTGCGTGGACTAGGCTACAAATTCGAAGCCTAAGGTTAAAACATTGCGGGGCCGCCCAAATGGACGACCCCGCAGCAAGAAAACTTTAGCAGCTACTGCTGTTCGACCTGTTCGCGTTTGTATTGGCCCTGTTGGTCGTAAAGATGTTCGACTTGTTCATCTTCGTTGACGTCACCTGGGAAAAGTTCTTGGTATTCGTCCAAGGTTGGAGGTAACACCGAGACAAAGAAGTCACTGTCATTGCCAAACGCCGAGGCAACACCATCGGCCAGTTCACCCGGGGCAGTGCCAACAGATTCCATCGTGGCATCTTCATCCGCAAGATCTAATGTGTCGTCGGCGTCGACGGAAAATGAGAAACTTTCATCATTGATTTTCAGCCCTACTTCTTGACTGCTATCTGATGCGTTATGGATGGCACCAAATAATTGTCCGGACCCATCGGCGGAATCCGTCACCACGCCAATGTTGAGGAATTTGACCCGGTCGGAGGTTTCCGGAGCTGAATCATCTGCTGCGACGGTCGTCCATGTCCCGTCCGAGGTGGCATACTCGAACGTCGTTGCCTGCGGGTTGATTGCAGAGCAACCGGTTGTGCCTAAAATGGCAGCCGCTGCCAAGCCGGCAAAGACCTTCCGGCGAGTGTTGATGACCTTCACGATGGTTCTCCTCGTAAAAATAAGGTGCGCTAGAGGTGATGTTGTATCTGCACCGGGCGCACTGCACCAATGATGCAAGAAACTTTAGTCACGAGGTTATCGTATCTAACCAAACACCGGCTACTTTACGACAACATATCTCGCGACCGACTCCAGGCCAGCTGCCACAGGCTTCGACACACTACTATGCGATACGAAAAGTTCCTTTGCAACCGCCCCACTGAGCTAAAATCATATGACGTGGGACAACAATTTTATGATACTGCCACCGGTGCAATCCGGGACTTTAAGCCAATCAACGACGGAGAAGTCTCCGTATATTACTGTGGCGCAACGGTGCAGGGGAGACCGCACGTCGGCCATATCCGTTCTGCCGTAGTGTTTGACATCTTGGTCCGTTGGCTGGAATACGCCGGCAATAAGGTCACCCTGGTACGAAACGTGACTGACATTGATGACAAAATTTTGTCGAGATCAGATGATTCTTTTGAGGCAGACTTTGTTGCCACTAATGATTATCCGGCCCGGGAGTCATGGTGGGCATTGGCCTATCGCTTTGAAAATGCCTTTGCTGCAGCATACACGGCACTTGGTGTGCGTCGTCCCACTTATGAACCACGGGCAACCGGTCATATTCCGGAAATGATCACACTAATTCAGCGGCTCATTGATGCTGGTCACGCATATCAAGCCCTGGACGGTTCTGCTGATGTCTATTTCGATGTGACCTCCTGGCCGAACTATGGTGCGCTGACCCATCAGTCCATCGAGATGATGCAAGACGCCGGGGATGCACCGGTTCGTGGTAAAAAAGACCCGCGTGATTTTGCGCTATGGAAATCTAAACTTGAGACGGACCCGGCTGGGGCTGCCTGGGAATCCCCGTGGGGGCCGGGCCGGCCTGGCTGGCATATTGAGTGCTCGGCAATGGCAACCAAATATTTGGGCTCGCACTTTGACATTCACGGTGGAGGGCTCGACTTGAGATTCCCACACCACGAGAACGAGTTAGCGCAGTCCACCGCCGCAGGTGATCATTTTGCAAACTTTTGGATGCACAACGGCTTGGTCACGGCCGAAGGCGAAAAAATGTCCAAATCCGTGGGGAATACGGTTTCGCCCGAGCAAATGTTGGCCATGGCCCGCCCAGCTGCCGTCCGATACTTCCTTGGTCAAGCGCATTATCGATCTCAACTGGACTACCACCCCTCGGCATTGGAGGAAGCGCAAGCGGCTCTAGAGCGTATCGAAGCATTCCAAGCCCGTGCCACCAAACTATTCGACAATACGATTGGTACCGATACGGTTCCAGCGGCATTTGCCTCGGCTATGGAAGATGACCTCAACGTGCCAGAAGCATTGGCTGTGCTGCACGCGACGGTCCGGGCTGGTAATGCAGCACTGGATGCCCACGATGTCGAATCTGTGGAGTCGTATTTGCGGCAAGTCAATACCATGGTCGACGTGCTGGGGTTGAATTCAGCACCGGAGGGTCACCAGGAAACGACATCGGCAAGCCATCGCGCGCTAGAGGCGCTGGTTGCTGCTCAAATTGCTGCCCGAGCCGATGCCCGGGCTGCTAAAGATTGGGCAACGGCAGATGCCATCCGCGATCAACTGGCTGAAGCCGGCATCGTTGTCAAAGACACCCCCGATGGTGTTACGTGGTCGGTAAGCGACCAAAACTGAAGCTTTTCATGATAGAAAGGACGAGTATATGAGCTCTCGTCGTGGTGGTTCTTCACGTAAGAAAGGCCCAACTAAAGGTTCCGGTGGAAAGGGACGTAGAAAGTTGGCAGGCAAAGGCCCGACCCCTAAAGCCGCGGATCGCACTTGGCATAAAAATTATCGGCCACCGGCCAAACAGAAAAAATCAACACGTACCAATACCGATGCTGTAGCGGGCCGTAACCCGGTGGTTGAAGCACTGGAGGCCAAGGTCCCTGCGACCACGTTGTATGTCTCTGCCGGTGTGGAAATGGACGACCGGATTCGTGCATCTGTTCGCATTGCTGCTGAGCGCGGCATTCCAGTGCTTGAAGCAACTGAACCGCAATTGGCTCGACTTACCGATAACGCTCGTCATCAAGGCATTGCACTACAGGTGCCGCCATATGAATACGAAAACGGGATAGATCTAGTTACCGGATTGATGAGTGACTGGAACAGCGGTTACCGTAAAACCCCACCATTGGTAGTCGCGCTGGACTCTATTACGGACCCGCATAATCTTGGCGCCATCCTGCGTTCGGCATCAGCATTTTCTGCAGACGCGGTAATTATCCCAGCACGTCGCGCCGTCGGGGTGAACTCCACCGTATGGAAGACCTCAGCCGGAGCCGCCGCCCGTGTTCCTGTTGGTCAAGTGCCCAACCTCAATGCTGCCCTCACTGAATATAAAAAAGCCGGTTATTTCAGTATTGGGTTGGACGGCGATGGCGAACAGTCCTTACCGGGTCTTCCGTTGGCCACTGAACCACTGTGTGTGGTGGTAGGAGCTGAAGGTACTGGAATCTCAAGGTTGGTGAGCGAAACCGTCGACCAGCTCGTTTCGATTCCGATCTCCTCTGACCTGGAATCACTCAATGCGTCACTGGCTGCAGGCATCACCCTCTACGAAATATCGAAGCTTCGGCATATGATCGACTAAGCTAGTTAATGTTATGTAGGCCACAGTCCTCGCTCACACTAGATAAAGTTGGAGAAATGATGAAAAGGAATACCCTGCTGAAAACGGCTGCGACGACTGCAGCTATGGGGCTGCTGCTAACTGCATGCGGAGGTAATGGCGGCGAGGCACAAGGTGACGGGGAGGCCTATAAGGCCGCCATTGCTCAGTATGTTTCACACCCGTCACTGGATGCGAACGCCCAAGGCATCAAGGATGTTTTCGACGAAGCTGATGTGGACGTCGAAGTAGACGAACAAAATGCTCAGGCAGATCAAGCCACCATGAACAATATTGTGGGAGGCTATTCCGGCGACCTCGATATTGTGTTGCCGATAGCAACCCCGATTGCGATCGCGGCGGCGACAACCGTTGAGGATACTTCGATAGTATTTTCTTCGGTAACTGATCCCGTTGATGCCGGTCTGGTGCCGGATTGGGATACCGCTGGCGATAACATCACTGGGGTTTCAGACATGAACCCGGTGGATGACCAATTAGAACTCATCTTGGACGTGGTCGACGACGTCGAGGTCATTGGTATTCCGTATTCTTCGGCTGAATCTAACTCTGTGGTACAAGTTGATGCCGCGAAGGAAGCCGCCGAGTCACTGGACGTAGAAATCGAAGAGGTCGCTGTTACCAATACCTCTGAGGTGGCTCAAGGCGTTGAATCCTTCTCTAACGTAGATGCTATTTACGTGCCCACAGATAATACGGTGGTGTCAGGTTTGGAAACCGTGATCTCCTACGGCATTGATAACCAAATACCAGTATTTGCTGCCGAATCAGATTCGGTAGAAAGGGGCACCGTTGGCACCTATGGCCTGAATTACTATGAACATGGCCGTCAAGCTGGCGAAATGGCACTGGAAATTATGACCGGAGAAGCTGATCTAGAAGATACTCCTCCAGCCTTGGCCGATGAGTCAGCTATGGAATATACGTTTAACTTAGATGCCGCAGAAAAGATGGGCGTTGAAATTCCAGAGGAGCTCACTGACGAGGCCACCATCGTTGATGAAGACGATGCCGCCGATGACGACACGGACTCCGAAGAAGCCGACGAATAACGCGAGTGAGTTCGAGAACTTGCAACACTAAGAACGGGTCTGGGTTAAGACACTTCGCCCAGGCCCGTTTCTCACACCCGATGAAAGGTGAACTCGTCCGCTATGACCGTGACATTAGAGCTCGGTCTGATATACGCCATAATGGCTCTAGGTGTATATTTGACCTTCCGCATACTCAACTTTCCTGACCTAACGGTCGATCAGTCATTTACAACTGGTGCAGCTACCGCAGCCATCTTGATCGCAAATCATGATGTTAACCCGCTGTTGGCGCTGGGTGCAGCGTTCGTTACGGGCGCGCTTGCTGGTGTTGTTACCGGTCTTCTGCATGCAAAAGGTGGAATCAATCCGCTGCTGGCAGGTATTTTGACTATGCTTGCGCTGTATTCCATTAACCTGCGCATTATGGGCAATAGGGCAAACGTCCCATTACTTGGCACGGATACGATCTACACCTGGTTTAGTAGTACCGGTATTACTGGCTGGATGTTAATCCTGGTGCTGGCTATTATCGTGTTGATTGTAAAAATTCTGCTGGATTGGTTCCTTGGTACCGATATGGGCCTGGGGTTGCAAGCCACTGGTGACAACGAGGAAATGGTTCGTTCCTTTGGAGTGTCCACCGATGCAATGAAAATTGTTGGCCTAGCCGTATCAAATGGTTTGGTGGGGCTGGCAGGGGCCTTCGTTGCCCAAAAACAGGGATCTTCCGATATTTCCATGGGCATCGGTTTAATTCTGGTGGGGCTGGCGTCCGTCATTGTGGGCCAAGCGTTGTTTAATAATCGTTTCGTCCACCGATTCGCCGATACCCTCATCGGTCGGTTACTTTTTGGTACACGCAATCGTGAGGTCCTGATGGCTACGACTGCAGTGATCTTTGGTTCCATTATCTACCGTGCCGCCGTACAAGGTGCATTGGGTGTAGGTTTCAACCCCAACGACATGCGGCTTATTTCTGCAGTTATTGTGGTTGTAGCGTTACTTATACCCCAGTGGCGCATACGTAAGAAACCAAATAAAGCCGGCCCGAGTCCTGTGAGCGACGCTGCATACCAGGAGACAACCGATGCTAAAGCTTAGAAACGTTAACAAAACATTTTTCCCAAATTCTATTAACGAGCGTATTGCGTTATCCAATATTCAGTTGGAACTGCTTGACGGCGATTTCGTGACCGTTATTGGATCGAACGGTGCCGGAAAATCTACAGTCCTGAACACCATCGCTGGAAAAATTTCCCCGGATACCGGAACAGTTGAGATTGCGGGACAAAACGTAACCCGCATGAAAGATTTTAGGCGGGCGAAATATGTCGGCCGGGTATTTCAAGATCCGATGGCTGGGACTGCTCCTGAACTGACAATTGAGCAGAACATGGCCTTGGCCGAACGTCGAGGCATGCACAGAGGACTGGCTAGCGGAATAACCAAAGCAAAGCGCATTAGGTTTGGCGAGGAACTTGAAGTCTTAGAGCTTGGCCTTGAAAAGCGACTCAGTGCCAAGGTCGGGCTGCTCTCTGGTGGACAGCGCCAGGCATTATCGTTATTAATGGCTACATTTTCTCGGCCAAAAATACTTTTGCTTGATGAGCATACCGCCGCTTTAGATCCGGAACGTGCTCGGCTCGTCACAGGTCTCACGAAAAAAGTTGTGGCAGAACAAAAGCTGACAACGTTGATGGTGACGCACAATATGGGCCAAGCCCTAGAAGTGGGTAACAGATTAATCATGATGCACGAAGGCGAAATCATCCTGGACGTATCGGGTGCGGAAAAAACCTCTATGACTGTTGATGATCTGCTTGATCGGTTTGCCAAGATCAAGGATGCTGACATTTCGGATCGCACGTTATTGCAGTAGAGCAAACTTAAAGGCGGGTGAGTACCTATGCTATTCACCTGCTTTTTTGGTTTAACTAACAAAATCGTACCAAGAGACGTCAATCACATTATGCCCGATCAGAGGCAGTATACGTATGTAAAACGACATAGAGTCGCCTTTCCAGCATAATAAAGTAACCTCACGAAAAGCCTTGGACGGGTTTTGCGTTCGACGGTTTGGTGTGTATAGTTATTTCTCGTGCTCAGGGCGTTCCGGTGACGGGGGCGTTGAGACATGGTTGTTGATTTTGAAAATTTTTGTATACGGTTCCTGGTTCTGGGTTGGGTTGACTTTTGTGGTCTGCTGTGTGTAGGCTGTTGATCCGGTTCAGTTGCTGGACTTCGTGTTGTTGGGATAGCTGATCTGTTGGTTGGTTCTGGCTGCGTGCTGGTTGTGAGTGTGGGGCGTTTGGTGTCTTGTGCTTGGTTGCTGGTGTGTGGTTGGGGTCACGGTTTGCGGATTTGACTTTCGAGTTTGCTTGTTGGTAGGCTTGGTTGGTGCTGCTTGATGCATTTTGTGGTGTTGAGTGGTGCGTGTTGGTCTGTGATGACTGATTTGCTTTCCTGGTTCATGATGGTTTAGTGTTGTGAGCCGTTGGTTTTTTACTGCCTGATGGTGGTCCTGCTGGTTTGGTGGGGTTGTTGTTGGGTGGGTGGTTGTTTGAGAACTCAATAGTGTGCCAAGTTTGTTTGATGCCATTTATTTTTTGAATGGTTGCCATGGCTGTCATGCCTCCGTGTGATGGTTGTGGTGGTGCCAGGGGCTAGGCTTTTTTCCGGTCTGGTCTGTTTGGTTGAACTTGTTTCATATAGTTTTTGTATGGAGAGTTTGATCCT
>DXHA01000024.1 GCA_019113675.1 Candidatus Yaniella excrementigallinarum | reverse complement strand
TGATCGAGGTGCTATCAGCGCCTTGCATCAAGATTTCGTATCTGCCGGATACACCACCGATAACGTGGCGCAGCTACTTGGGCCCACAGCAATCGCTGCACTGGATCGTCAGCAACCCATCCCGGCACGACGCAGCCTAATGACACCACTATCCGAAGGGAACCGTCTAGCCGGGCTCATTAGTTGTTTTATGCTGGGCGATCCGATCAGTCCCGATCTAGCCAGGGCCATATTTGCTACCCTAACTCTGGACGGTGCCAAAAAGCTCAATCTTATAACCACCAACGATGACGGCGATATCATCGCCACCGTAGACATTTCAGCCTATGCCACCGACCATCCAGGTGACATGTGGGTGGTCTCAGACCAAACCGCATTACAGTTGGGACGCCCCCTACCGGCCGAACATATTTTAGGCATCGGCAAGGCGTCGATGACCCTGGCCGAAATCACTCCGCGGGCCAGCGTCGTCAACGCCTTGGATATTGGTACCGGTTGCGGTATCCAAGCCCTGCATTTGCTGACCCATGCCCAGCACGTAACGATTACCGATATCTCTCAACGCGCGTTGGACTTTGCAGTATTTAACATTTTGTTGAATGCCCCACGTGTCAATGTGGACCCGGAAAACTTGGGTGAACGCGTCACGGTGGCGCTGGGAAATATGCTGGAACCGGTTGCTGGTGAAACCTTTGATTTGGTGGTTACCAACCCACCATTTGTTATTGCCCCGGCCCAAAACGAGCTGACCCATACGTACCGGGAAACAGGCCAAACCGGCGATCAGTTCGTCAAAGAACTCATATCGAGTCTTGATACGGTGCTGACCGCCGGGGGTCAATCCGTAATGCTGGCAAACTGGGAAATATTTGGCGACACCGAATGGCATGCACGGTTATCAGCCTGGCCCGCCGAGTCGATGGATATCTGGGCAATCCAACGCTCCAGCTCGGACCCAGCCCAGTATGCTGAAATTTGGTTGCAAGATTCTTCAGAAAACCTTCAGCCTGAAAACTACGACGATGCCTACCTGCGATATCTGGACGATTTTGCCAACCGTGGTGTCACTCAGATCGGTTTCGGCTGGGTGTGGTTACGCAAACGTGATGCCACTACACCACTGCGGATTTTCGAATACCATACCGCCGCTGTGTATCAGCCGGTGGCGGAGGCCTGGATGGCTGCTGTGCAAAAATATGACACCATATATACTGCAGAAGCTACAGGTTGGAGTCTTAGTGATTGGCATTTAGTTGCCCCTCAATGGGTAACCTATGAGCAGTATCAGCGTTTCGGAGCTGAACATCCAGAAGTATTGATGGCTCGCTGTGGAGCTGGGTTTGGCCGCCACGTGCGGCTTGATACGGCTGCTGCTGCGGTACTGGGCGCGGCCGATGGCGAACTAACGGTCGGACAAATTGTTGCGGCCGTGGCAGGATTATTAGCACTGGACGATAGCCAAACGGATGCATTGCGCCAAAAGATCACCGCGCTATATATTGACGGTTTCTTAGAAGCATTCGAGCCTGAAGCACATGAGCAGTTAGATTAGATAAAGCCGCTGCAACGAAAAGGAGTCACGTGAGCGCGAAAAGTTCTGCACCAGCCAATGGTGACCTCACCAGACTGGTTATTGTGGAATCGCCGGCCAAAAGTCGTTCCATTGCCAAATTTTTAGGCGATGGCTGGATTGTCGATTCCTCCGTAGGCCACATCCGTGACCTGCCTCGACCCTCCGATCTGCCGGCGGATATGAAAAAAGGCCCCTTCGGCAAATTCGCGGTCGATACCGATAGTGGGTTTGAACCCTATTATGTGGTTGCAGACGATAAGAAAAAGAAAGTCACCGAGCTTCGTAAAGAACTAAAACAAGCCGATGAACTCTATTTAGCAACAGATGCTGACCGGGAAGGCGAGGCAATTGCCTGGCACCTGTTAGAGGTTTTGAAACCAAAGGTGCCCGTCTACCGGATGGCTTTTACCGAAATCACCGAAGAAGGTATCAAACGTGGGCTAGAAAATGTCCGGGAAATCGATACCGACTTGGTCGATGCACAAGAGACGCGTCGTATCCTCGATCGACTTTATGGCTACGAGATTTCCCCGGTGCTATGGCGCAAAGTCGGCCCCGGGCTTTCTGCCGGGCGCGTCCAATCGGTTGCCACCCGCCTGGCGGTAGAACGCGAACGCGAGCGGATGGCTTTCGTGGCCGCATCATACTGGGATATTGGCGCAAAGTTCTTTACTGATACCGAAGAGTCTTTTAGCGCAAAGCTCTCAGCTATTGATGACACTCGTGTGGCTACTGGCCGGGACTTCAACGATAAAGGCCAGCTTAAATCCAAGGCTGAGGTGGTGCATCTTGATGAGGCTTCAGCCAAGTCGTTAGCCGGCGGATTAGAACACGCCGAGTTTGCGGTGACGTCTTTGGAAGACAAGCCGTATCGTCGTCGTCCTGCGGCACCTTTTACCACCTCAACATTGCAGCAGGAAGCATCACGTCGGCTGCGCTTCACCTCGAGGGTGACCATGCAGGTTGCCCAACGGCTCTACGAAAACGGTTACATCACTTATATGCGTACCGACTCGGTGATCATGTCATCGCAGGCGATCTCGGCGGCGCGCAACCAGGCAACCGAGCTCTACGGTAGCGATATGGTACCTCAGAAACCCCGCTACTATTCTTCGCGGAATGCTGCTGCCCAGGAAGCCCACGAAGCTATCCGTCCGGCCGGCGACTATTTCCGCACACCGTCACAGGTCAAAAACTCATTAACCGCCGATGAATTTCGGTTATATGAACTGATTTGGAAACGTACGGTAGCTTCGCAAATGGTAGATGCCACCGGATATACTGCAACGGTTAAAATTGTTGGTACATCGGCTGAGGACACCCCGCGGGTGGCTGAGTTTTCTGCTTCTGGGACGGTCATCACCGTGCCGGGCTTTATGAAGGCTTACGAGTCAGATCAAAAATCTGTACCCAACGAAAAATCGGACACCCGAGACGACGCTCGACTACCCGATATGGCGGAGGGCCAAGTATTGGAGGCCCGGGATGTGGAGGCTGATGGCCACGAAACCAGCCCGCCGGCCCGCTATACCGAGGCTTCACTGGTAGCCGAACTTGAAAAACGCGAAATTGGGCGTCCTTCCACGTATGCTCCAACCATCTCTACGATTGTGGATCGCGGCTATGTTCATAAACGTGGTTCAGCGCTGGTACCGTCATGGACAGCCTTTTCGGTTATCCGACTCTTAGAGGAACACTTTGGCCGGTACGTGGACTACACGTTTACCGCGCGAATGGAAGATGATCTAGACCAGATTGCCGCCGGCGAAATGGACCGCCAGGACTGGCTATCAGGGTTCTATTTTGGGGCCGCAGAAAGCGCCGAAGGGCTCAAACATACCGTAGAAAACCTCGGCGATATTGATGCCCGTGCGGTTAACTCAATTCCGGTTGCCGAAGGCATTACCTTACGTGTGGGCCGTTATGGACCGTATTTGGAACAAGCACTCCCAGCTGATGCCGAGGAAGGCACCGATCCGAAACGGGTCAATGTGCCAGAAGAAATGGCCCCGGACGAGCTGACCAGCGCGGTAGCTACGGAAATGGTTGAAACCGCTGGACCCTCAGAACGCAGTCTAGGTACCGATCCAGATACCGGTTACGAACTTGTCGCCAAGGACGGCCGGTATGGGCCATATGTCACCCAGGTCATTCCGGATCTGACCGAAGAACAGATTCAAGCGCATAAGGATGCTCAGCCCGATGAGTACTACAAAAATGGGCGCAAAAAACCTAAAAAGGCCCCGAAAAAACCAAAACCCAAAACTGGTTCGCTGCTAAGCGGCATGGAAATTGCCACCATGACGCTGGATGATGCCCGCAAAATTCTCTCGCTGCCACGAAGCCTAGGAACCGCTGCAGATGGTGAAGAGATCACCGCCCAAAATGGACGGTTCGGACCGTATTTGCGCAAGGGCAGTGACTCGAGATCGCTAGAGTCTGAAGAACAACTATTTACCATCACGCTGGCTGAAGCCGAAGAAATCTACTCGCAGCCCAAACAGCGTCGTGGGCGAGGTCAGGCAAAACCACCATTGGCCGAATTCGGTAACGATCCGTCATCGGGCAAAAAAGTCGTCATTAAAGACGGCCGGTTTGGTCCGTATATTACCGATGGCACCACCAACGTGACCGTACCGCGTGGTACCGCACCGGAACAGGTAACTGAGGGTCAGGCATTTGAAATGCTTGCCGAAAAACGAGCTAAGGGTCCAACACGGAAAGCGAAGAAGAAATAGACCATGCGTCTGGGAGTGCTGGATATCGGCTCAAATACCATCCACTTATTGTTAGTGGATGCGTTTCCTGGTGCGCGACCAAGCGCATATGCCGATCACAAACGTCCCATGTCCCTAATTCGTCATCTTGACGACGACGGCGCCATCACCGAACAAGGCCAACAAAATTTGGTGGAGTTCATTAACGGTGCCGTTGCCTTCGCTAAAGCCAGCGGGGCCGTGGACATGATCAGTTTCTGCACCTCGGCTATCCGGGATGCGGCTAACGGACCAGCAGTGCTAGACCGCATAGGGAAAGAAACCGGCGTCTATTTGACGGTGCTATCGGGCGACCAGGAAGCGGCCATGACCTATTTCGCGGTGCGTCGTTGGCATGGTTGGCACGTGGAGAACCTGCTGAACTTTGATATCGGTGGTGGCTCATTTGAAATGTCCTTTGGCACCGATGAGCTGCCCAGTAAGGCGGTCTCGGTGCCGTTGGGTGCCCAGCGGCTCACCAGGGAGTACTTTGAGGACACTGATCCGCCAACAACCAAACAGATCTCACAGGTCAACGACTATATTCACTCGGTGCTTAAAGACTATCGGAGCCAATTTCCCAAAAAATTACCCGAAAATACAGTCGTGACCGGGACATCGAAAACGTTTCGGTCCTTGGCCAGAGTAGCTGGCGCAGCACCATCCACTGAGGGAATGTTTGTGCCACGCAAGTTACGCCGTAAAGACCTTGCCATGTGGAATCAGACCATGGCCGTCATGACTGAGACCCAACGGGCTCAGTTACCGGGAGTTTCTGACCTACGTGCACGCCAGGTCTTGGCCGGTGGGTTAGTTGCCCAGGCCGCCATGGAAGTGTTCAAGGTCAAACGCCTCAAGATTTGCCCCTGGGCGTTGCGTGAAGGTCTCATTTTGGGTCGCCTGGACGCGTTGCGCTTACAAGGTCGGGTAGAAGATGCCGCCGACGCAGGTTGGGTCGGCGGCGTTGATTTGACCTCAGATGATCGTCGTCCTGGATTTTCGCTAGGAGTCAGTGGTGGCTAGACCCGAAATTCCGGTGACTTTATCGTCGTCATCCATCTTTTCTCTTCCACCGCAACACGTATTCGCTATAGCAGAAGATATTGGTTACGACGGCGTAGAAATCATGGTCACCCAAAATCGGTGGACGCATCATCCAACCAAACTTGATGAGTTATCGCAGCGGCATTCCATGCCCATCCATGCCGTGCACGCCCCGACACTACTGTTCACCCAACAGGTATGGGGCTCTGCATGGACCAAAGTGGCACGGGCTGCGGATTTGGCCCGTGAATTGGGAGCTGAGATCGTTGTGGTTCACCCACCATTTCGATGGCAGGGGGCATATGCCCACGAGTTTGCCACCGGTATTCGTGACATCATGGAGGCCACCGGCGTCACCATCGCCGTAGAAAACATGTATCCGTGGCGGGTATCAGGCCGCGAAATCAAAATGTATTTGCCCCACCACGATCCGATACCTCAAGATTATGACCACATCACCTGGGATTTTTCGCATGCTGCAACCGCAAAAATTGATTCCCTTGCCGCCATTAAGCTAATGGGTTCCCGATTGGCACACGTACATCTGACCGATGGTTCAGGATCGGGCGCAGATGAACACTTACTGCCCGGTTATGGCCACCAACGGGTTGTCGAATCTCTGCATCATATTGCCGCCAGTGATTACGATGGTGCCGTGTGTGTCGAAGTTTCCACCCGTGGTCAAAAGTACCCGGGCCACCGCGAAGAAATGTTGATCGAAGCCCTAGAATTCGCGCGGCGACACCTTGCCCGCAACCCCGACGCCCAAGGAGAAAAATACTAATGCGCATCTGCTTTATCGGTTTGGGACATTTGAATTCGGCGATTTTAGCGGGCCTGTTAGCCGGAGGCTACGACCGTGAAAACATCACCGCCACCACCCAGTCGCAAACCTCGGCGAGCCAACGCAGCACCGAGTTCGGGATCGAAGTGTTGTCCACGCAAGCCCAGTTGGCCGCTAACGCTCAAGCTGTTGCCGATGCGGATATTGTGGTGCTGGGTGTAAAACCACCCCACATTGTTGAAACAGCACGAAGCATCGCAGATGCGCTACCAAAACACGCTACCGTGGTCTCGGTGGCTGCAGGTATCACCCTGGCGAACCTGACGGCCGCCCTACCGGAGAAACAACCGGTTATTCGCACCATGCCAAACGTGGCCCTGACTGTTGGCAAAGGTGTGGTAGCCATGGCACGTGGCGCCACCGTTACTGCTGACCAAATGGAAAACGTTGACAAAGTGTTTGCCGGTTCGGGCACAGTTATCCATGTTGAAGAAGATCAGCTTAATGCTGTCACGGCTATCGCAGGTTCAGGGCCTGGCTATGTGTTCCGTTTCGCCAACGCCCTGGCACAGGCAGGAACAGCCTTAGGACTCGAATCTGCTACTGCACAGGAACTTGCCCGACTGACTCTCGTGGGCGCTGGAACCATGCTTGAAACTCCTGGTGCGGATCCCACAGCGCTGGAAGATTCTATTGCTACTCCCGGTGGCGTGACTGAAGCTGCATTGCAATCCTTGGACGCAGCAGGGTTTGATCAACTTGTGGTCGATGCAGTCAAAGCTAATGTGGCGCGTTCAGAAGAACTGGGAGCCTAAAAGCCGGCTTCGGTCAGTGCAGATTGTGCCGCGTTATAGCCGGCCATCCCGTGGGCCCCAGCACCCGGGGGAGTGGCGGCTGAACAAAGATACATACCCGGTGCACCCAACCAGTACGGGTTGATGGCCGCTCGTGGGCGAAATACCAATTGGGTAAAAGCATTCGAACCCGTAGCAATATCGCCGCCAATAAAATTCGGGTTCTCTGCTTGTAAATCCAAAGCGGTACGTGATGTTTGGGCAACGATGCGTTCTCGAACCCCAGGAGCAAACCGCTGGATTTGTTGCAAAATGACTTCGGTTACATCATAGGGGTACCCGGCAGGTACATGTGCGTAGGCCTCAACAGGGTGGATATTGCCGCTGGTCCGTGAGGGGTCAGCCAGGGACTGTTGGCCGACTAAAACAAATGGGTTGCGAGGCATGATGCCCCGGGTGATCTGGCGTTCCACGAAAGCAATTTCGGGTAGCGAACCGCCAACGTGCACCGTTCCGGCACGCCGGGCAGGTGCATAAGTCCAGGGAATACCGCCTTCAACGGCAAGGCTGGCGGTGGCTGCGGCCGGGCCATGACGAAAACGCTGCAGCTGGTTGCCAGTAGAACTGGGTATGCGAGACCCCAGAATTTCTACCGCGCCCGCCGGGGCGGTATTGAACATGACAATATCGGTCTTTGGCAATTGCTCTATCGAGGTAATATGCGCTCCGGTAACCATGGTTCCACCGTGTGCCTCAAGGGCTTGTAGCATGGCGGAGATAATCGCTTGTGAACCGCCCACGGCCACCGGCCAGCCGTAAGTGTGGCCAGCGGTAGTCAATGCAACCCCGATAGCCGCCGAACCAAAGGATCCTAGCGGCCGAAAAGCATGCGCTGCCACACCGGCAAACAGTGCTTTAGCAGCATCGGTGCCCAACAGTGTGGCCAACACCTTGGCTGGAAGCCCGGCGCGCAGGCCGAAGTTGGCAAACTGTAGTGGTGCATCTGGCATGTGTAGCATCGGTTGTAAAAAATCGCGTGAGCTTGCCGGAAACTGTTTGGTTAATGAACCAAATACTCGTTGCCACGACGCATCACCTAGATGCTGGGCCGTATCGGCCACAGATCGGTAAGCTGCTGCTCCATATCCATCATCTAACGGGTGTGCATACTGGATTTCCGGCCAGGCCCATTGCAGCCCGTAAGCATCCAACTTGGCCGCATGGGAAAACGCCGTATCGAGAGCCAGTGGATGAAACCCCGAACACAGGTCATGTAATAACCCCGGTAGGGTCATCTCGCCAGACCGTGCCCCACCACCTGGAGTATCGGCGGCTTCATAGACGGTCACGTCAACGCCAGCTTGCGCCAGCGTTAGTGCAGCAGCCAGCCCATTGGGGCCAGAACCCACCACGCTTGCCGTTACCATGTGTCCACCTTCCCCGTCTGACACCTACTGTAACGCTGTGGCGGATGGTTTTTAGATCCGTTTGGCAAATTCATCGACCCGGTCGGTGGGCCCGGCGACAATAATATTTTCGTCGATTTCCAATTGGGTGTGAGGGTAGAGGTTTTGGAAGCCGTCTTCCCGTTCAACTGCCACAATCGTTACCTCGAATCGATCTTTGATGCGTAGATCAGCTATGGGCTTTTCAGTCAGGGCGTGCGTGACGGTAATGTTGGCTAGGGCATAGCCTGGCGAAAATTCGGTGAAGTTTCGCATGGTGCCGGCCAAAAGGTGAGCTGTGCGCTCGCCGGCATCTTGTTCCGGAAACACCACATTGGTAGCCCCAATACGCGTCAGAATGGTGCCGTGGGAGTGGGTGATGGCTTTTGCCCAAATGGTTTCCACTCCTAGATCCACCAGGTTGGCTACCGTGAGTACTGAGTTTTCTAACGATGAACCAATCCCCACAACGGCGGTACTAAATTGTGCGGCACCCAATTGTTCTAAGGCAGTGATATCTGTGCTATCAGCTTGGATCACTGACGTAAACTCACCCGAATAGTGCTGCACGATGCTGCGCTGTTTCTCCACGGCCATGATGTCTTGGCCTGATGCGGCAAGTTCGTAAGCCAGCGCTGAACCAAAACGGCCCAGACCGATAACCAGTACCGGAGATTCTGTTGTATTAGCCAATGATGGGCCTTTCTGTTGCGAAGCGGTAGACAGTGGGTTTATGACGGGCCGTCAATCCCGCAGCCAGGGTGATGGTACCGACCCGGCCAATAAACATCAGAGCAGACAGAATCCACTTGCCAGGCTCGGTAGCAGCTTCGGTCAGCCCGTTACTCA
The DNA here is from genome assembly GCA_019113675.1 of Candidatus Yaniella excrementigallinarum. GTDB lineage: Bacteria > Actinomycetota > Actinomycetes > Actinomycetales > Micrococcaceae > Yaniella > Yaniella excrementigallinarum. Next base: position 6,746 of record DXHA01000024.1, on the reverse strand, counting down.
GACCGACAGTGCCAAAGGCACTAAGTGCCTCAAAAATGGTGGTTTCCAAATCCTGGCTGGTCACAGCAGTCAGGAACAGAACAGCGGTGAGTATTAACAGTGCACCGGCTGCTACCACTGCCACAGCAACCCGAACAGTGCCGTTTGGTATTTCTCGACGATGCACTCGGATGAATTCATCACCACGAATTTCGGTGCGGATCGCTAATAACAGCACGGCTAATGTTGTGACTTTAATACCTCCGGCTGTCGAACCTGATCCACCGCCGATAAACATCAGAACATTACTTACCAATAGGCTTTGATCCGTCTGTGCGTCCATCGGGTAGGTATTAAATCCGCCTGAGCGTGTCATCTCGGAAGCAAAAAGCGCGTGATGCACTTTCTCCAATGCCCCCATATTGCCCAGCGTAGACGGATTGTTCCACTCAAAAATAGCGAAGAGTACCGTGCCCCCAAAAAGCAGCACGACAGTAACTTCCAAGGTTAATCTGGTGTGGAGGTTCATGCGGGCCCGGTGAAAGAGCATCCGGTACAGCATATACACCACCGGAAACCCCAGGGCCCCAGCGAATACGCCAACATTGACGGTCATCATCACTACTGGGTGTTCTATGGCATCTGGGCCTAGTGTAAACCCCGCATTGGAAAATGCTGCAACAGCATAAAAGATAGCCTGAAAGCTGCCTTGTCCCCATCCCTGTTGCACCACGAATACCGGTAGCAAAATCAGCGTCAATACGGCTTCAATCACGACGGTAAAAACGACCACTGTAATAAACAACGTGGGCACCTGCCCCAACGTGCCGCCACCCATCGACTCGGTAGATAAAATACGCGAACGCAATGCCAATCGGCGCGATACCATCATGGTCAACCAGGCTCCCAGGGTGACAATCCCTAACCCACCCAGTTGAATGCCAGCAAGAATAATCACCTGGCCGATGAAAGAAAAATGCTCGCCGGTTGATAGCGAGGTTAACCCGGTAACTGTCACAGCAGAAGTCGCCGTCAATGCCGCGTCAACCAAAGGCGTAGACGTGCCGTCTGCTGAAGCAAACGGCATGGCCAAAAGCACCGTAAAGACGGCTATGACCAGGGCGAATACCGAAGCGGTAGCACGAGCCGGACGCCCGGTAGCCAGATCCGCAATTCTGCGCAGGAACGTCAGCCCACCGCTTTGGTGGAGCCGTGCTCCCGGACTATACGCTGAGTGCCTCACGAATCCCATTTTGGTCGTTTCTTGTTCTGGCGACCAGTGTTGTCCGGCTGTGTCCGGATCCGAGCGTGTCATAAACATTGCGTTGGCCAGTCCTAAGGACACGACGTCCTACGCTAGTCAGTGATGGAAAACACAGCTGGACCTCGCAGTGCCCTGGTGTGGGATGACTCGTTTTTAGAATATCGGTTCTCAGATACACACCCCATGGATCCGGTGCGTCTAAAACTGACCCACCGGTTGGCAGCAGCGCTGGGAGTCTTGGACGAGCAAAAGCTCACTCAAATTCAACCGCCGGTTGCAACCGATGCGCAATTAGCTAGCGTACATTCAATTGACTATATTGCTCAGGTTAAAGCCGCCTCGGCGGATGCGGTTTCACAGGATGCTGCCACTCTGGCACATATTGCCGAGGTTTATGAAGCTGTTGGCTTGGGTACCGAAGATTGTCCGGTATTTTCCGATCTGCATGAATCATCAGCTCGAATTGCCGGGGGATCGCTGGCCGCGGCCAAAGCACTCTGGGCTGGCGATGTGGACCGTGTCGTAAATTTTGCTGGCGGAATGCATCACGCCCAACGCTCTGCGGCCTCGGGATTTTGTATCTATAATGACGCTGCCATTGCCATCCAGTACATGCTGGACCAAGGCGCTCAACGAGTCGCCTATGTTGATCTGGATGCCCACCATGGAGACGGTGTAGAACAAGCATTCTGGAACGATCCGCGGGTGCTAACAATTTCCATCCATGAAACCGGATTGATGCTTTTTCCCGGTACCGGATTTGCCAAAGATATTGGTGGCCCGCAGGCCGAAGGGTACGCGGTGAATGTTGCGGTGCCAGCTTCGGTCGGTGACGCCGGCTTTCTGCGTGCGGCACATGCCGTTGTGCCACAGTTACTCGGAGCATTTGATCCGCAGGTGCTGGTCACCCAGCACGGCGCCGACGGTCATTGGCATGACCCACTGGCGGATTTAAATCTTTCGGTCGATGGTCAACGCCAATTGATGCTGGACGCCTCGGATTGGTCAGAAGATTACGCCGATGGAAAATGGTTAGCCCTCGGCGGTGGGGGATACAGTCCCATGAAAGTCGTGCCACGGGCCTGGGCGCATCTGGTCGGTATTGCTGCCGGCACGCCTATCCTCGCCAAGACCGAAATCCCACAGCAATGGCGCGAATTGGCCGCCAGTGAGCTAAGTTTGGACGACGCCTCTGAGATGGTAGCGTCGATGACCGACGGTGCGGACGTTTGGTGGCGCTCTTGGGAGATCGGTTATGATCCAGCTGATATGATTGACCAGTCGATTATGGCCACCCGAAAAGCCGTGTTTCCAATGCACGGATTGGACCCGTGGTTTGACTAATAGGGCCTTGAAATCGAATTGGTAAGCTATTATTAATGTCTAATGGTGGTTGCCGCCTACATTCTGAACTTCCCCTCAGGCGTAGAACCCCGACCTAAGTGGGAACGTTAAAGGAGTATTAAACGTGGCGGAGAGTTTCGCAAACGCTAAATTCATGACGGTCACCGAAGTTGCCGAGATGATGCGAGTCTCGAGGATGACGGTCTATCGAATGATTCATGCCGGTGACCTGCCCGCTGTGCGTTTTGGACGTTCCTACCGTGTCCCGCAAGAGGCCGTGCAGGCCATTGTGTCGGATACTGACTCAGCCACCGGCACCGAAGAGTAACGAAACACGTTTTGCCGTGCAGAACCGCCTTACCGGGCGGTTTTGTTTTTTGGTCGATATCATCGAAAGAAACAGTATGAAACTTCAACTGCTCACCAAACCCCAGTGCCATTTGTGTGCTGCTGCTCGTCAGACTATGGACGACGTCACCGGACAATACGGCATCGATTGGCAAGAAATTTCCACTACCGATCATCCTGATTTGGCGGAGCAGTTTGCCGAAGAAATCCCGGTCTTGTTTGTTGACGACCGGCAACGCGATTTTTGGGTTATCGACGCCAACCGATTAGCCCGCATGATTGAAGCAGGTTTGGACGCATGACCGAAGAGCCTGCGGCAAAAAAACTGTCTGCACGTACCCTGTCACGACTCCCGCAGTATTTGCGGTACCTAGAAGCGTTGCATCTGGACGAGATTAGTCACGTCACCTCGGCCCAGTTGGCGGCAGCATTGGGAGTTTCGGATGCCTTGACGCGCAAAGATGTTAGCGCCCTGGGCCATAGTGGACGAGCTGGTCAGGGCTATGGAGTTGAAGCACTGCGCTACACCATTGCACGCATTCTGGGTGTGGCCAGCGGTCGACGTGTTTTACTGGTGGGTGCTGGCAATCTGGGGGCAGCGTTGATGTCCTATCAGGGTTTCGGTCAACGGGGCATGAACATTACCGCTGTGGCAGATAATGACCCGGCGAAAATCGGGCGCAGCTATAAGGGTTACGAGGTTTTAGATATTAATGACATCGGCACCGATCACGATATGGAACTGGCTATCGTGACGGTGCCGGGGCCACAAGCACAAGAGGTGGCCGATATTTTAGTTGCGGCCGGTATCACCGGTATTCTCAATTTTGCGCCGCGGCGACTCCACGTGCCCGAACACGTTGTGGTACGAACTGTGGACCTATCAGCCGAATTGCAGATCTTGGCATTTCATCGTGACGGTGCATTCGGATAGATTTTCTTGGCGGCTTTTTGCCAAGCCTTTTGTCGGTAGTATTCCGTGGAGGCGGGCAACCAAGCATAAACGATGCCCACGATGCCCAGTATGATCGCCACAGCTGTAAAGACGGCAACCAGTGGGCTGGCCAATGAAAAATTGAATAGTGACAATACTGCAAAAACGGTGCCCAAAATCCGCATCGAACGCCAGCCATTGCGGATCCCTAATCCGACCAAGATATAGGCGACAAAGAAAATAACCGCCTGCCCAATCATGGTTGCTGTCATCAGCGAAGAGTTTATGTATGCTTCCATGCTGTTGTACGGCAGCTGATCCTGCATTGGCTCCATCATGGATTCCAGCATGTTAATATCTTCATCGCTCATGCCACGGTTGGGCAGCGCCACAACTAATAGCTGGGAGATAAGATATGACAGCCCCGCTGCGACAATGGCCCAAAACGAAACATTGAGAACTTTGGGACGCTGGGGTTCTTGCGTCATCTCTGGATGCAGTTGTGGCCCACCGTAGGCGCCGGAGGCTTGATAGCTCGGCACGGGTGGAACATTGCCCTGGGGCATCTGAGGCCCATATTCGTTTGAAGGCTGTGGGCCTTGCGGGCCATATTCCGAGCCGCTGACTGGTTGCTGATACCTCTGCTGATGTTGATCAAGTTCATCGCCGGTGAGGCGTACCCCATAATCGGGGCCTTCAGCGCGCTTATTGTCGTCCACGACAAGCCTTTCGTAGGGGGAGTTTTCTTCTATCCTAGCGAGTCTAGAGGCCTAGATTAGCTACCAGAAACCGGAGATTTCTTACCCGGTAGCTTAAGCAACAGCTAGGCTACGACGTCGACGCATCTGGTGGGCGAACTTTATGCGAAGATGAATCCATGACAGTTAGTGTTCACTTGGTTCGTCACGGCGAAGTATTTAACCCCGACAAGGTGCTTTACGGCAGGTTACCCGGCTTCGGGCTATCGTCTCTTGGTTTACAAATGGCTCAAGAATTAGCGGATTCATGGGAGACTAAACCAAAAATTCTGGTCTCTTCACCGTTAAAGCGTGCCCAGGAAACCATGGCGCCACTAGCCAAGAAGTTTCAACTGCCGGTGCGAACCGACCAGCGAGTCATCGAGGCTGGCAATAAATTCCAAGGTTTATCAGATATGCGTCGACGCTTACGTAATCCCAAGCTATGGCCACTGATAATTAACCCATTGCGCCCCTCCTGGGGTGAAGCATACGCCAACCAGGTGGCCCGTATGGCTGCGACCATCCACGATTTACGTGACGAACTCATGCGTAGTTATGGTTCAGGTGCCTCTGCGGTGGTGGTCTCGCACCAGTTGCCCATCTGGGTGACGAACCTATCTGTGCAAGGTAAACCATTGGCCCACGACCCCCGGCAACGGCAGTGCTCGTTGGCATCTGTTACGACCTTTGAATTTGCGCCAGACCAATGCGTGCCAACATTGCATTACAGTGAGCCTGTTAAACATTTGAGCAAGCAGGCAGCAGCCTTACCAGGTGCCTAAACACTCAGGATGCACTCAGTTACCGAAACTATACTCTAGCGCGGTATTTGAAAGGGAGAATAGGTGAGCACTAAGACTGCACGCGCACTGATTGGCCTTGCACTTGCCGGGGCCGGGCTGCTGACAGCGTGTTCCGATGATGACCCATTGGCCGCCCAAGCGGGCAACTCCGATGGTAAAAACTACATTGCCGGGGATGGTTCGGTAATGGAAGTCTCTGAGGCAGAACGTGACGAAGCGGTGGAGTTTTCGGGCCAAACCTTCGATGACAAAACGATCTCGACCGATACTCTTGATGGCCCGACGCTTGTAAATTTCTGGTATGCCTCATGTGCACCCTGCCGGGCCGAAGCACCGGATCTTGTTGATTTACATCAGGAATTTGATGATGACGTCAATTTTGTTGGCGTCAATGTGCGCGATGCTGCCGATACGGCTGCAGCCTTTGAACGCAATTTCGAAATCGATTACCCATCCATTGAGGGTCGCGACGGTCAGGTCCTGTTAGAATTTTCCCAGTACGTCCCACCCCAGGCAGTGCCCACCACCTTGATCTTAGATGACCAAGGCCGTGTGGCTGCGCGCATTCTGGGATCTGTAGAACACTCGACACTAAAATCACTGCTTAATGATGTGGTGGATGAATGAATAACCCGTTCGCCGAGATCGCGCTGGATGGGTCCATGTGGTTAGCAATGCCCGTTGCGGCACTGGCCGGGCTCGTATCATTTCTATCACCATGTGTTCTGCCGCTGGCTCCTGGATATCTCGGCTACGTTTCGGGGCTGTCCGGTTTCAATGTTGATAACCCAAAACGTGGACGAATGTTTGCCGGCACCACACTGTTTGTGCTGGGCTTTACCGTCGTGTTCGTAAGCGCTGGGTTATTACTGAATCGCGTGTTCATCTGGCTCAAAGGCGATGGACAGTGGCTCACCCAGGTATTGGGTGGCGTCGTGATCGTCATGGGAATTATTTTCATGGGTGGTCTGGCAGTGTTTCAGCGCGATAAAAAACTGCAATATCAGCCTGCCGCGGGCCTGTGGGGCGCACCATTACTCGGTATGGTCTTTGGGCTCGGGTGGGCCCCATGTATCGGGCCAACCATGGCCGCGGTGATCGCAATGTCCACAGCGGGTGCCGATAATATGTGGCGTGGTGGAATTTTAGCCGTAATTTACTCACTGGGCTTAGGCGTACCGTTTATCCTGCTAGCTCTAGGCTTTTCCCGTGGCATGAAACGGCTGGCTTTTTTCCGTAAGCACCGCGTATTTATTATGCGTGCCGGTGGCGCCCTACTGATCCTGCTGGGGTTGGCCATGGCCACCGGATTGTGGAACGACTGGGTCAATCAG
>DXHA01000023.1 GCA_019113675.1 Candidatus Yaniella excrementigallinarum | reverse complement strand
GTTGTGCTTGCCACAGGCGGCTATGCGGGCCTATTCGCCACGACGTCATCCTCACCTGCGGTCAACGGGCAGGGTCTTTTGGCGGCAGTTCGTGCTGGAGCTGTTGTTGCAGATTTGGAGTTCGTTCAGTTTCATCCCACTGTGTTGACTGCCAATGGCGGGCTCATTTCCGAAGCGGTCCGTGGTGCCGGTGCTGTGTTGCGCACCGCGAATGGCAAGCGGTTCATGCCTGCAGCGCATCCCGAGGCCGACTTGGCGCCACGGGATGTCGTGTCGCGAGCAAGCTTTGAAACCATGGTCGAATCTAGCGCTGACTCAGTGTTCTTAGATGCCACGGTTATCGAAGCACGACAGGGCGCTGGCACCTTAGCCCAACGGTTCCCTCAACTCACCGGTGCGTTAGCGTCAATCGGCATTGATTGGACTACAAGTTTTGTACCGGTAGCACCGGCTGCACACTATTGCATGGGCGGCGTAGCTACTGATGTATGGGGTCGAACATCAATCAGCGGGTTATTTGCTGCCGGAGAGGTAGCTGCCACCGGAGTGCACGGTGCCAACCGGTTAGCCTCAAATTCGTTACTTGAAGGCTTGGTATTCGGAGCCCGAGTAGCAAAGGCTGCCCAAGCTTTCCTAGATTCTCAATGTGATGGGCTCGAACCATCATTTGAACGGTTCATAGCTTCGGCCAAACCGGTTACTGCACATCGGCCACGCTCTGGTGGCACCCAAGAACAATTCCGGCATCTACAGCAACTTACTAACAGCCACCTGGGGATTATCCGTACCGATATAGGGCTGCACCATTTGCTAGCCCAATTGGACGACGTCGAGCACCCATTAGGCGATGTAGTGTCGTTGATGGCTGCGGCCGCGCTAGCACGCACCGAGTCACGCGGCGGACATTGGCGAGCAGATTACCCCACACCAGACCCTTACCAGGCCAAGCGCAGCGCCTGGCGTCTAGACACCAGCCAGCACCAATACGAGAATGCCGGGTACCACCTGAAGGAGTTTCAATGTTGACACCCACACTTCTGACCGATGCAGTCAAACGTGGTCTCGCCGAGGATCTTCCATGGGGCGATGCCACTGTGGCCGCGTCTATTCCGGCTGCTCAACAGTTTCAAGCCCAACTGGTGGCCAGGGAGCCCGGAGTTTTTGCCGGCGGCACAGTCCTGGCTGAAACTTTCCGACAAGTAGATTCAGCAATCCAGGTCGATGATCTGGTGCCAGATGGTACCGCGTTTCATTGCGGTGATGTATTGGCGAAGCTTTGCGGGCCAGCAGCCGGCATACTTAGCGCTGAGCGCGTAGCATTAAACTTTGCCCAACGACTCAGCGGTATTGCCACGCTGACTGCAAAGTTTGTCGCTCAGGTAGACTCCGTTGATGCCAAGGCCCGCATCGCCGACACCAGGAAAACCACCCCGGGACTGCGAGCGCTAGAAAAACATGCTGTTGTAGCTGGTGGCGGAGTCAATCACCGTTTTGGCCTCTCCGATGCCATCATGCTCAAAGACAATCATCTGGCAGCGCTGGGAGCTACCGACGGCACAGCTCTCACCAACGTTATTCGCCAAGTCAAGGCACAGGTTGGTCATACCATGCCCATCATTGTTGAAGTCGATCGACTCGATCAAGTTGATTTTGTAGTTGCTGCGCAAGTAACCGGGATCTTGTTGGATAATTTTTCAACCGCTGACTTGCGCACCGGCGTAGAACACATTGCTGATCGCTGCGTGGTCGAGGCCTCAGGCGGAGTAAATTTGGATACTGTGGCAGATATTGCCGCAACCGGAGTCGATATCATTTCGATCGGAGCAATCACCCAAGGTGCCGCCGCACTCGATTTAGGATTGGATGCCGACTAATGCTGTACCTAGATGCCGCCGCTACTGCCCCACTGCGCGAAGCGGCCCGTGACACCATGTTGAAAGTGTTGAATGCCGGCCCGGCCAATGCGTCATCGGTCCACACCCCTGGCCAAAATGCCAAAACCGTTCTCAATCACGCCCGCCAACAACTTGCCACAGCGCTAGGCGCTCGTGAATCGGAGGTGGTGTTTACCTCTGGCGGCACCGAAGCCAATAATCTTGTGCTCAAAGGGGTCAGTGTTGCTAATCCACGAGGTAGGCACATCGTCACCACCGCTATCGAACATTCGTCTATCCGCAAGACGTGCCAGTTTCTGGGCAAACTAGCGGGCTTTGAAATTACCGAGGTCGAGGTGGATCAGTACGGCCGCGTCGACGAATCAGAGGTCATTGCTGCCATTGGCAACGACACCACTATCGTCTCGGTAGGGCTAGCTAACGGTGAAGTCGGTACCGTGCAGTCCATTGACCGTATTGGTCAAGCAGCCAAGGCAGTAGGTGCGGTTATGCATACCGACGCGGTGCAAGCAGCGGCATCTTTACCGGTGAGCTTCGATTCCAAAGCCTGGCCCGGCCAGTACGTCGATGCTATGTCCATTGCTTCACATAAGTTTGGTGGGCCACAAGGTGCAGGGGCGCTATTGATTCGTGACGATATAGCCTTTGAGCCGCTCTTGCACGGCGGCGGCCAAGAAAATAGCCGACGCTCTGGAACGGAAAATTTGGCAGCTATCGCTGGATTTTCCACTGCAGTCGCCACTATATTGCCCACTGCAGGTACCCGGGCGCAAACCATGGTGGCCCAACGCGATGCCTTTATTAGTCGTATTCTCGAAGAAATACCCGGTGCCCGGTTGACCGGCCATCCCACCGAGCGCGTGCCAAACCATGCCTCGTTCGTATTTGAGCGTATTTCAGGCGAGTCAATATTAGTCGATCTTGACGTTATGGGTGTCGCAGCCTCATCAGGATCAGCGTGTTCAGCTGGCAAAAAGGAACCCTCTGGTATTTTGTTGGCCATGGGCTTTGAGCCGGATGTAGCAACGACAGCGTTGCGGTTTACTTTCCCCGATCCATTGAATGATACCGACTACAACCATCTGGTAGATCAGACCTTATCCGTGCTAAACCGCCATGGGCCCCAATGACTGTTTGAGTAGTAGATGGACCGTACCGAACGAGCCTTGCGCGAACAGGCCCACGCCCTGTGGGCCACTGTGTGTTGCTTTATACTCGGTACCATCGCCGGAATAATCCTGCTGTGGGGTGATACCCGGCCCTTTACCGGAGGCGGCTCAGTACTTCTTCCAGCCGCACTGATTGCAGCGTCTATCACGGCGGCGGCCTTTCTGATTAGCACACTATTCTACCGGCGCGGTGAAACCCGACCCATGCCGCGTTGGCAAGCGGCTGTATCCAATATTTCTGCGATCTCGGTAACCATTGCAATGGGTGGTGTAGCCGGGTTGGGGGTTCTTTTGACGGGCCAGGTATTGACCACCGGGCTACAAGGTCTTGAATTCGGTCAGCTTGGTGGTGGCCTGTTCACCGGCGTTGCCGCAGCCTTTGGTGGCAGACTGGCTTTTCAAGCCGGTGTTCAGCTGAGCACACGCGATATCGCAAATTTATTAGTCTCCTTTTTGGTCATTGGCACGGTTTTTACCATGCTTACTGGTACTGATCCTGACTGGTGGGAACGCAACTTTTCTCAATTGGGTGTGGGGACCGGGGCCTGGGCGTTCAATGGCACGGTAATCATTGCCGGGCTATTAGTGGCTACCATTGGCTTATATATCGGCAGAGATCTACACCGGCTGCTTGATGACGATGCCCTCAGGCATATCGCAATCGTAGTCATCGTCTGGGTTGCCGCCGGGGGCACGCTGGTGGCTGTGGGAGGAATGCCTACCGATCAGCTGCCTATTGCTCACACCATTGCCGCATTCACCACGCTGGTACTTTTTGTTGCTGCCGCAGCGCTCACAACCGCGGCGCTAAGTCACCCGCCGGCGGTGTTACGAACTGTCACAGTGATGGTGGTCCTACTGATTATCATGTGTACGGGGTTAACGCTCTTTGTGCCGGGGCTGTCATTTACTGCGTTAGAAAGCATTGTTGTGGGCCTAGTTCTGTTGTGGCTGACTACCGTTATTCGCGTGCTGAATATTTTAGTGCCCAATGTCTCGAAAACTTCACAGCGAAGCCGGCTGCGGCGGATGCACCGATAACTCCTATACGCCTGGCCGCGCACTTATGGTCTTGACTTCAATATCACTGCGCGTAGGGTAATCTGTGAGACTTGCATCACAGTAGATATGCTGCGAGCACTGGTCTACGCCAGACACTCAAAAGGAGCACACCATGGCAGATAATCCAACAATTGAAGGCCTCAGCCAAGAAGATCGCACGTTTGAGCCTCCCCCGGAATTTGCTGCGCAGGCAAATGTTACGGCGGAAGAATACGATAAAGCCGAAGCTGACCGTATTGGCTTTTGGGCTGAGAAAGCCGACCGTATTACCTGGGCTGAGCCCTTCGAAGAGGTAGTGGATTGGTCGGATGCCCCATTTGCTAAGTGGTATCTAGGCGGCAAGCTCAACGCCGCATATAACTGCGTAGATCGGCACGTCGAAGCTGGTCTAGGCGATCGGATCGCTTACCACTTTGAAGGTGAAGGCGGCGACACCCGCACCATCACCTACGCTGATCTCATGCGCGAAGTGTCCAAAGCCGCCAACGCGTTAATTGAACTGGGCGTCCAAACCGGCGATCGCGTAGCCATATACATGCCCATGATCCCTGAAACGGTATTCGCCATGCTGGCTTGCGCTCGTATCGGGGCACCACATACGGTGATTTTCGGCGGTTTCTCGGATCAAGCCATCGCTGACCGTATTCAAGACTGCGGTGTCGAAATTGTTATCACCGCCGATGGTGGGTACCGCCGAGGTAAGGCCAATGGCCTCAAGGTCACAGTCGATAAGGCCGTTGCAAACTTGCCTCAGGTCCGCAATGTACTGGTTGTCCAGCGCACCGGCCAAGACGTTGAGTGGGACGACGATCGGGACGTGTGGTGGCACGATATTGTCGAGCGGCAAAGCGATCAGCACACTCCGGAGGCATTCGATGCCGAACATCCGCTATATATCATGTACTCCTCCGGCACCACCGGTAAGCCAAAAGGTATAATGCATACCACCGGCGGGTACCTCGTCGGTACGTCTTATACACACTGGGCGGTATTCGATATCAAACCCGAAACAGACGTATTTTGGACTGCCGCAGACATTGGTTGGGTCACCGGCCATTCATATATTGTTTACGGTCCACTAGCCAATGCCACCACATCTGTGCTCTATGAGGGCACACCGGATACCCCACATCGTGGACGCTGGTGGGAAATCGTTCAAAAATATGGCGTAACCGTGTTGTATTGTGCCCCCACGAGTATTCGAACCTTTATGAAATGGGGACGCGAAATACCTGCCGACTTTGACCTATCGTCCCTGCGCCTTCTGGGCAGTGTGGGTGAGCCTATTAACCCGGAAGCCTGGATGTGGTACCGAGAGATCATCGGCAATAATAACTGTCCCATTGTGGATACCTGGTGGCAGACCGAAAACGGCCACATCTTGATAAGCCCATTACCTGGCGTAACTGCGACTAAACCCGGTGCAGCCATGCGAGCATTACCAGGTGTGGTAGCGGACGTCTTTGATGATGAAGGTAATTCTGTAACGCCTGGTCACGGTGGCTACCTTGTCATTAAAGAGCCCTGGCCGGGTATGCTTCGTACACTATGGGGAGACGAAGAACGATATAAAAAGACATACTGGTCACAATATCCTGGGGTCTATTTCGCAGGAGATGGGGCCAAAATCGACGAAGATGGCGATATCTGGGTACTAGGACGTGTCGATGACGTCCTCAATGTCTCGGGACACCGCATGTCAACGGCTGAAATTGAATCAGCGTTAGTGGCTCATTCCAAAGTTGCTGAAGCCGCAGTGGTTGGGGCCCAAGACGAAACTACCGGCCAGGCTATCGAAGCGTTCGTTATCCTCCGAGAAAGCGCTGCGGACAAAAATGATGTAGTCCAAGAATTACGCAGCCACGTACGCAGCGAAATCGGGCCCATTGCAACACCTCGTGCCATTATGGTCGTGCCAGATCTTCCAAAAACTCGATCAGGCAAGATCATGCGACGCTTGCTCAAAGACGTGGCCGAGCATCGTGAAATCGGCGATGTGACCACACTGGCCGATGCATCCGTAATGGAAGTTATCCAACAAGAAATTCAAAGTAGATCAAATGAGTAGTCCGTGTAGTTAAAAATTGAGAACCAATTTACTGACACCGCGCATTGGGTCAGGGCTTTTATGGGCTGGTGAATGTCAACCGAGTTCGACTAGGAACACACCTACCATAATTAGTACTAGGCCTACGATCATGCGCGGTGTTAGCGGTTCTTTCCAAATGATCCGCGCCAGCAGCGCAATCAATGCGACCCCTATAGCCGACCAGATGCCATAGGCTATCCCAACCGGCATACCGGCATTTAGAGTCAGGGCTAGAAACCAGAACGTCAACCCGTAACAAATAGCTAATGGGATAACCCACAGCTTGTTTTTGAATCCGTTACTGGCCCGCAAACTTAGGGTGCCCAACACCTCTGCCAAAATTGCCGATGATAAAAATAACCACTTCATGGTTGCAGCACCTCGGCTTTTTGTGGGTCATCTTCGCCTGTCTGGACTATATACACCCCAGCAATTATGGTTACGATGCCGACAATGGCGGTGACACTTAGAGTCTCACCGAAGATTATGGCACCTAATAAGGCTACTAGTGCAACGCCGGCGGCCGCCCACACACCGTATGCCACACCGATCGGGATCCCTTGACCAAGGGCGAGCCCCAACAGCATGAAGGCAATAAGATAGCCAACTATTACACCAATCGACCAGACAGGATGGTCAACAGCTGCACGCAATGACACAGTGCCAAACACTTCAGCAATGATTGCACCCATTAACAACAGCCAACGTTTCATCACTTTTTAAACGTTCTCCATTTTCGTTATCGATGGTGGTGGTTCTCTCCCGCCGTGAAGCATACGCGATCGTTTATTCGGCCACGTTTGGCATGCGTTAGGCTCCAGCTACTCTACCAATCAGGATGGATCACTCGGCGGCTTTCCGGTCATATACTGAATGCTTTCAAGAACCGTTTGGCCACTTACCTCCAGGTGGTTTAGAACAATGGCATGTATGGGACCGCCGTACATCAACGAGTTCATTTTGAATACGGCTTGTTTGATTGGTGAAGAACCAAGCGTTTTTTGATACGCTTTTTGATCCTTGAGTCGCACAATGACCATCGGTTCGCCCAATACTGTGGCATATCGATAGCTTTCGACGTTATTCCAGGCGACAATACCTTGTGGTGCGGTGATTTGGCTAAGATCTGTAAAACCAGTGGGGCTTATAACTAACCCGATATCACCTTGCTGCCCGAGAAAACCACGCCAGACGTTGATTGCAATATAACCAAAAAATAGAATGCCAATAGGGGCCAGTGGCAGTCCTACACCACTAAGTTTTGGGATGGGGGCTGCGCTAGTTAGGTTCACAAGAGCCGCAACAAAGATAACAACGAATCCGAAAACAAAGGCCAACGAGCCAAATAATAAAAACGCTCGGCGTCCCTTTTTTGTAGCAAATTCTCTTACAGGTTGTTGATGGAACAGTTCTTCTGATGACACCATCCCACCCTAACTTGCACCGCCACGAAACTCAGTTATCGTTTAGAGACCTCGGGAAGTCGCGCCCCAGCATAAACTCCGACCAACCCTGTGGCTGCCAAAAATAACAACGCCCAGAAAATGTGTATGGTAGCTAATGCCGAACTGATACCGCCAAATAAAAGTAGCACTAGCCCTAATGCAGTGTTCGACACCGCAACATAGGCAGTACGCTGGTCTCCTTCTGCCATATCAATGACATAGGTCTTGCGGCCAACCCGTACACCGGTATGCATTAGCGTCAGCAAAAAATACACGAGAATAAAAAGCAAATTGGTACCCCATCCGCCGCCCAGCAGATCAGGGATGGCTGCCAGTAGCACTGTGAGAATGACCAAAATGGACGCCACCGCAGCACCAACGCTCATGAGTTGCTTGCTTGAACGATCAGCTAACCTACCGAAGATGCGTCCGCCTAGTAGCGATGCAATGCCCGAAGCAATGACGAACCCACCAAGTCCGGCTAAACTCTGGGCGTCATACTGTATCGATAAGGTGACAATTAGTGGTGGGCTCAGAGAAGATACCAGCAATAGACTGCGCACGGTGACAAAATGCCGGAACTTCCGATCATCACGTAACAACCGGTACAGGCCACTAAAATTATTCGAAGAAGTCGCACTACGTTGCTCAGGCGTAGTCTCTGGTTCGGATGCCGGCTCTCGAATACCCGAATATAACAGCGCCACCCCGACCCAGAAAGTTGCCCCAAGTGCTAGCAACCAGGCAAGCTGTACCTGTGATAAACTTTCGCCACCAAAAAAGCGAATGGCCAGGCCTAAGGTAATCGCTACAAACCCCGATGCGGTGGTAGCCAATCCATTAATTTGACCACGTTCACCCTTTGGTATGGTCCGGCCCTGAACATCCTTAGAAGCGATAGAGGTAAGACACCTGCCAAGCGAAAACACAGCCAGTGCGATAAGAATGCTGATACCTGCGGTTGCACCGTCTACCAGCGCTGCAACTAACGCCATTGCCCCTACCGCAAGAGCCTGAATAAGAGCTCCGGCAATAAAAATCCATTTGCGGTACTGTACACGCAGTACCAATGGGGTGAGAAAGGCTTGCGGCAACATCGAGCCCGATTCCCGGATCGGAACCAATAATCCGGTCAGGGCGTGCGGGACCCCGAGCGTAGCAAACAGCCATGGCAAGACTGTCGAAGCATTGACCAATTGATCGCCAGAGGACTGCATAGCGTTGGCTGACACAATACGTAACCCATTTGCCGGGATATTATCCCGTACCTCAGGCGTCAGTTCTGCTTCGCCATCAGGGCTGCGCTTCATCAACAACGAATACAGTTTTTCAAATTTGCTCACGGCAGAAGCCTACTCCGATAAGTTCCTGTTCACTGGGAAAGTTCAGTTCCTTGACACGCTCCGGTACGGGCGCCACTTTGGCATTCTGTCAGCATTGAGTCGTAGTCTTTAGACGCCAGTAGTCCACGGGATGTTTGGGGGCGGCTGCTCGGAGCAAGAGCCAAAATAATCAATACCACCCCGAAGATTGCCAAACCAATCCAACTTCCCAAAGTTAAATGCTCTTGGACAATCCAAACGGCCAGGAGGGTGGCTACAGCAGGTTCGACAAGTGTAATTGTAGTAGCCGAACTTGCAGGGATTTTGGACAAACCATAGCCAAACGCCAAGTAACCGAGAAACATTGGCACGCATGCCATATATACTCCGACCGCTAGCGAAACAGAATTGGCTAGTAATGGAGCACCAGTTACCAGCAGGACTGGCATCAACAGCAGACCGCCTACCCCAAAAATCGATCCCATTGCTGCGGCGCGGCCAATTTGCTGTGCCATCAAATACTGTGCGGCCCAAGAATAGGCAGCGTAAGAGACGCCTGCGACCAGCCCAAGCCCAATACCGCCAATAATGTGGTGTTCTTCTGCCGCATGGTTACCACCGTTGGCACCCACCAGCAAAATACTTCCCGTTATACTTAGCAGCGCAGCAAGAAACCACCAACCGCCTAACCGACGCTTCTCTATGATGCGTTCAAGCAATCCTGACGCTACCGGGGCCGAAGCCAGAGAGCTTACGGTACCAATTGCGACGCCGGCAAAATGCATCGAGGAATAAAACGCCAACGGATATACGAATACAGCAACGGCACCAATGGCCACAATGCCCCAGCGCGCCCGCAAGTCCAACAGGCTACGTGCTAATGCCGGCAATGCCACCAAGGCCTGCAAAATACCACCAACGCCTAGGGATGCTGCACCTATGGCTAATGGCCCCACATTCGCAGCGAATGTGGCAGCAGTTCCCGTCGTACCCCAAAGAATGGCAGCAACTAATACCGTACCGATCCCCCATATACGGTTGCTATTCACTGGGCCTCCAGCAGGGAAGTCGCCATGTTGCGCGCCTGAAACAGCAACTCTGTACTATGTTCCAGCCCAGCTCGGCTCATCGCTCCTTCTAGTAACAGCGCTAAATGGGCGGCTAACTGGCCAGGGTTAGCATAGCCAGAGTTTTCAAGTTGGTCGTGAATGAGGCTTTGTATTTGTTCTTTGTGTTCGCAAACACGAGCGCGACCCAGGCTGCCCGCCGGAAACTCAGCTGCAGCGTTAAGAAGCCCACAACCACGAAACCCGCCCTCATAATCAATACGTGCGTGATCAATATACGCGTCGAATATTGCCAGTATCCGGGCCTGCGACGTCTTTGCCTGGTTTAGACGCTGGTTGTAAAACTCCAGTAGTTCTTCATGACGGTGTAAAAGGTATGCCAGGATCAGGTCGTCTTTTGATGAAAAATTATTGTAGAGGCTCATCTTTGCCGTACCGGCCTGCCCGGTAATGGCATCTATCCCCGTAGCGGTGACCCCATAGGCATAAAATAACCGCGATGCTGCTTCAAGCAATCGCTGCCGGGCTGGTTTCTTGTATTCTGTTGCAACCAATTACGCGCCACCTTTCATTCAGATAATACTAGGTAGACTAGTCTATTCAGCCAACGAAAGGTACCGAACACTACACTTTAGATGACAAACGCGTCCTAGTAGATTCACCCAAGCCCCAGGCTGCAATCGCTAGACTTAGTGCACGCTGGTGTCCTGTACATCCGCATTAGCCTCAGGGGGTGGGCCCGTGCCTGAAGGAGATTCTCTGGTTCGTCTTGCATACCAGTTACGTCCGGTGATGCAAGACGAGATTTTAGTACACTCCGATTTCCGCATAGCATCATTAGCAACGGTGGATCTATCTGGTTGGAAAATTACCGGTGTGTTGCCCACGGCAAAGTATCTGTCTATATTTCTTCAGGCTCCGCAGAACGGCTTAGCTTCCCACCAAACTTTGGTCATCTTTTCGCATCTGGGCATAGACGGTTGGTGGCAGATTGATGTACGGCCCACCCATCGGGCACGATGTATCTTGGGGTTGTCTAAACATAATGTCGTTGGATTCAGTTTAAGCGCTTTGGAGGTGTTAACGCCTCAGCAAGCACAACAACAACTATCCCGACTAGGCCCAGATCTTTTGGACCCTGATTGGCAAAACCCCCAGCTAGCCGAGCAACTGTTATCGACTGCCCAAGCAAATTTCCGTCAGAGGTCAGACCAACCTATCGGGTCCACCTTGCTGGATCAGCGGGTAGTTTCAGGCATAGGCAATATTTATCGTTGCGAAGTGCTATCGCTGGCACGGATGAACCCCCATCGTCGTGTCGGTACTCTCACCGATGGGCAGCTTGCCGGCCTGATCTTATTGGCTCGAGAGCTTATGGTATTTAATGTTCCTCCGCGTTCTACATCCCATACCGCCCGCTCCACTGTCGATATTCGGCCTGACGCACAAGCAGCATTTGGGCTTCGCGTTGCAAGCCCACAGGAACAAGCCCGAGCCCAAGCCGATAGACGACGCACCCAGCGTCATCGTCCGCGTTTTTGGGTGTATGACCGACGATCATGTTTACGTTGTAGCACTCTTATACGCCGAGACCCCTTAGGGGCACTTCCAGGACAGACACGCTATGTGTATTGGTGTCCATATTGCCAAGCAGACTAGAAACGATTCGATGTTCGCATGAGGTTAACCTGCATGTTTCCCTTGCTTTCGGCTCAACTTTGAGGGCCACCAGATAACACGACCAATGTCATAGGTCAATGCTGGCACAAGAAGGGATCGAACTATAAATGTATCGATGAGCACGCCAAATGCCACGATAAATGCCAGCTGGACCAAGAACAGGATAGGGATAACCGACAGCGCTGCAAACGTTGCTGCAAGTACCAACCCCGCTGAGGTAATAACCCCGCCGGTTACTGTAAGTCCACGCAGTATGCCTTGACGTGTTCCGTGTTTCAGGGATTCTTCACGCACCCTTGTCATCAGGAAAATATTGTAATCAATGCCTAACGCCACAAGGAATACGAACCCGTATAACGGCACTGCCGGGTCAGCTCCGGGAAAGTTGAATACGTGATTAAACAGCAGTGCCGAGACACCCATTGCGGTGCCAAATGACAATACTGTCGTCAGCATTAGTAGAACTGGCGCCAAAATTGATCTGAGCAAGAGCATTAAAATTACCAAGATTACCGCAAGTATGATCGGGATAATAAGGTTTCGATCGTCAATTGAAGCATCTGTGGTATCAACTGCCGTTGCCGTGACGCCACCAACCAGCGCGGATGGTGCAGCATCGGCTAATTCATGTCTAATGTCTCGTACCGTGTGGCTAGCAGCTTGAGAATCAGCGGCATCGCTAAGTGTGCCTTGGACCAGCACGTTGCCGTTCTCCACTGTTGGCTGCGGGGCAGGTGTCCCCGGTGGGCCCATCGACTCAATACCGTCTTGATCCAGGGGTGCGCTACCGCTTGGGGAGTCTTGACTATTGACTGAAGCATCCTCAATGCCATCATGCGACAAAAGCACATCGGCAACCCGCTCCATATCATCTTCAGCCGCCACAACCTGGACGGGACTGCCCGAACCACCGGGAAAGTGCTTTCCAAGGGCCTGGTGACCATCTCTGGCTTCGGAAGCTCCAAGCACAAGTTCAGATTGTGCAACTCCCTCGGCTTTCAGCTGGGTCACACCTACTGCACCGGCCAGCAGCACAACAGCGGTAACGAGCCAGATAACTCTGGGACGGTGCTGCACACTGCGGGCAACCTTGGGCCATATGCCTTTGGTAGGTATGTCCTGTTCGCCGGTACCCAAACCTGGTTCGTAGTGTACTCGCTTGGGCCAAAACACCACCTTGCCAAAGGCAAATAAAATCGCCGGCAATAAGGTCAAAGCTGACAACATTGCAAAGACGATCCCAATGGAAGCAATCGGACCCAGCGTGCTATTGGATTTTAGATCGCTTAGCAGCAACGTCAGCAGCCCAGCGATCACGGTGGAACCGGAGGCAATAATGGGTTCCACCGCCCCTTTGAGCGCGCGCAGGGTCGCTACCCATTTGTCCTGATTTACTCGTAGTTCTTCTCGGTAACGAGCCACTAACAGCAGTGAATAGTCTGTTGCGGCACCGATGACAAGAATAAATAAAATACCCTGCGTTTGACCGCTGAGTAACACGATCTCCCATTTCGCCAGCCACCAAACGGTCAGCAGCGCACCGCATAAGGCGAAAAGGCTCGTCGAAAGCACTGCAATCGGTAACAAGAATGACCGATACACTAAAACGAGAATAACTAGAACGGCAGCTAAGGCCACGGCCAGCAGTAGACTGTCGATACCTGCGAAGGCTGCAGTGAGGTCGGCATTAAACCCTGCCGGACCGGTTATATACACCGTCACATTATCCGAGGTATCGGATCGCAGCTTATCTCCGACCTGGGAAACTGCGCTACTGGTATCAGCGTCGGCGTTGATTGGTATGAAAGCTTGTACGGCAAGCTCGTCATCAGATGGTATCGGTGGCGAGACCTCACTTTCAACGGCCTCGATATCCCCCACGGCTTCTACGCCGGCTTCAATGTCTGCAAGCTGGCTTTGCGATAATGCAGAATCCCCAACAAAAACGGCGATTGCCGGAATAGCATCGGAGTCTGTAAAGCCACCTGCGAGCTCTTGGACTTGTGTCGCATCCGCGGATTCTGGCAGATATGTTGTCTGGTCATTCGACGACACTTCGTCGACTTTTCCGAAATATGGTCCGCCAGTTCCCGCTAGGGTCACCCAGACGACAATAAGTAGGGCTGGCAAGATGTTACGCAACCATTTAGGCACTCTACTTCGCTTTTCTGACCTGGGCGATCCCTCAGCCTCCGTTTCGGGGCCGGTATGCGACGCAGTGTTCATAGAGGGTTCTCTTCGGAGTTTCGAGCGACGTAGTTTTGCCAGATCAAAATTTCCCCACCGTTTTAGCTAGCTTGCCTAGCAATCAACCTAGCATGATCACTCGATGGTAGGTATTAGCCTGTGGCAACATTTTATGATTGCTGCTGGGAAAGAGATGGTCATAACTAATTTAACGCTGTTATAGTTCCTTTCATCGAAAGGAATCCAATGGGCACTATCGGACTTGTGATTGCTGCACTCGCTGGTGTCATGATCGCCGTTATCGGCGTTCTCTTCCTTGCACGCCCCCGTACAATAGCAATGACTTTCGGGCTGCCCGCCTTGCCACCCGAGGAAGCGACGCCATGGCTTCGGCTAAAAGGGATCCGCGATCTCACAACAGGCATCGTGGCCGTCACCCTCCTTCTGCTGGCGCCGCCGACTGTGGTCGGATGGATTTTGCTTGCCTACGCAATCATTCCGGTCGGCGACGCAGCGATCGTACTGGCCGCTCGTGGCGATGCTAAGGCCGCATGGGGTATACATGGCGCGACAGCAGTGATCATGATCATCGGCGCAATCTTTCTACTGAGTACATGACCTCTCCCAAACAAAGCGCCAACGGTAAGCAGTCACCTCCCGCCGGTTAGCCTAGGCGATCGACTACAGCCACCCAGTGGTGTACCAGCATTTCAAAACCCGCGACGAGCTGATCCCCACGTTCCCTATCGATGGGTTCGTCACCTTGACCGCAGGCATCAACCCGATCGGACAATCGCCGACCGCTACCGCTTGGAAAATCTTGCCAGGACCTACATCGACTTCGGCCCAACGGGCCCGCGCCTATATGGAGCGATGGTCACCCACCCCACTGGGCTGCGCTTTACTTTAAAGCGATTTAGGACTGGTCCTTACCCTCTGGATATCGGTGAGGCGGCACGTCGATAAAGGTGCCTGTACTCACGGTGCTCCGACAAGCCTCCTCGAATAAGGATGGCTGCTGTTGTGGCTGAGATCGATTATTATCGACTTCTTCGAGTCCGAAACGACTTCCTTCTCCGCTTTTAAGCCTCGCTTATGGGGCTCATTGATAATTTTCTTGTCAAGAACGCGTACCTCGGCAACCATCGGCAGGCTAAGATCCTGGATGATGTGGCCGGCCAGAGCGTCATTGCTTATCTCGTCACTATCGATATCAAGGCGAGAGTCTTGCCGCTGACCCCTCCACCATTGGAAAAAATCGACTTCAAAATCGAAGCGAACTCGCTTTTCACTCATCGTCACTCCTGTCGCTGCTATCGAAGTCGAATGAGGCACGCCCGCGCTCGTCGACGTGTGTCACGCGTTTACGCAGCCATTCGCGCACGCGAGGGTCGCCGCTAAGATCTATTGCCCGAGCATACGCTGCGCGGGCACGAGCAGCATCACCTATTTGCATGAGCATTTCCGCGGCAGTGGCGTGGAAGGCCTGCAGCCGGTCAACTTCTGTCTGCCGTGCAGCAAGATGCTCAAGCTGCGCGAGCGCAGTCTCTGGGCCCGCGGTGCGCGCGATGATCGCCGCGTGAGAGACCAGCGCCCCCAAAGTCGGAGCGATACTGATGAGCGCGGTGGACAGTGTTGCCAGAGCGTTCCAGTCGGTAACTCCGGCGCGACGCCGATCAGCGTGTACCGCTTGCATTGCTGCCTCAAGCTGAAATCTCCCCAGGTAGCGATAGGTGGAGGCTTTGACCAGCATTGCTTCGGCATCGGCAATGAGGCTGCGATCCCAACTCGCCGTGTCCTGCTCTTCCAGCGGTACGTACCCTGCGCCGCGCGATTCTGCTCGAGATAAGGAAAACGTGATTAAGGCAGCAAGGCCCCACGCCTCCGGCTCATCCTCGAGTAGCGTCGCGAGAGTCACGGCGAGGTGACGGGCTTCACCGACGAGCGATTCCGTCGATTCGCGAAAATTGCTGCCAGCATCGGCCCACGACATGGCGAAGCACCCATAGATCGCCTCAAGCACAACGGGAAGACGCGTGGCCATCGCTGAACGGCCGGGGATCTGGAAAGGAACGCCAGCCTCCCGAAGCCGACGTTTAGCTCGCGACAAACGTTTGGTGAGGGTCGTTGTCGGCAATCCGAGCGCTGCAGCGATCGGGGCGGCCTCGAACCCCAGCACAACCTGAAGCATCAGCGGCGTGTGCACTGAGGAGTCGATGGCGGAGTGGGCGCAAGCGAACAAAAGCGCTAACCGGCGGTCGGGAATCCTATCGGGGTCGATATCGGCAAAGGGATCCACCGTTCCTGCTTCGCACGCCGGGATCGAGTCCAATGGGGCTGCTGTGCGGTATGCGGCGGATTTCCAGGTGTCGCGTTGCTGATTTCGGGCGACGGTCAATAACCATGCATCCGGGCTTTTTAGGCACACCGCTGACTGGCCATTTCGTCAACGCGCGTTCGAACTCCGTCGCGACCGCGTCCTCGGCCAGAGCGATATCGCCATTACCAGCCGCGATGAGGCTGACCAGACGCGCGCGTGAGGTACGGGCGGCGTGTTCTGCTGCAGCCCGTACCTCGTTGTCCGTCAATCGCGCTACACCCATTGACCCTCATCAATATAAGTTGCTCCTGGGCGTATCTCAACCGCTCCCCAGTGAGCTGGTGGTGCCTGCTCGGCCCATTCGATCGCTGAGTCAAGATCGGGAACCTCGATGACGATGATCCCGCCGAGCTGTTCTTTGGTGTCGATGAACGGTCCGTCGTGAATCCAGGGTTCTCCCTCACGTACCCGCACCGTCTTCGTCAGTACCGAAGGCTGGAGCACCTCTCCGCTGATGAGTACCTCAGCCTGCTCAAGTGCGGCCGCATACGCAGCGAAGGCCTCCATCCCGGCTTTGATAACTTCGGGTCCGAGCGTCGAGGAGTCTTCCTCGCCGTAGTGCAGCAGTAGCGTGTACCGCATGGGTTTCTCCTCCCTTGCTCACGCTAGCGCGAAAGCCGGTAATGGGCGATAATCACTCCAGTGCCGGTGGGCACGCTGCGCACCAGCTCAAGATTCTTTCTCTCGCCGTGGCCAAACAGTTTCCTACCAGAACCGAGGGTGATTGGGTGGATCTGCAGTACATAGTCGTCAATAAGGGCCGCCGAATGCAACGCCCGGAAGAGCGCACAGCTGCCCATGAGAGTGATCCCCAGGTCGGTCTCCTTGCGTACCAGGTCAATCTGTTCTGCTGGCTTGCCGATGAGGAGCGTGGAATTTGGCCACTGCAATTCCCTCTGGGAGCTGCAGACGACGTACTTGGGAGAGTTAACGAGTACCTCGGTAAACGGGTTGGACTCAGCGGTGCCGGTCCAAAAACCCATGAGGTCTTCGTAGGTGCGCCACCCGAGAAGTAGCGCGCCTGGTGCCGACATCGATTCCTGAGCAAAAGCCATCGATACCTCGTCTTGGTATCCCATTGACCAGCCTCCGTGGACAAACCTCTGCCGGGTGTCCTCATCGGGCCGTCCAGGAGCCTGCATCACCCCATCAAGGGTCACATTCTGAAAAGCGGTGATCGTTGCCATGACTCGCTTCATCTCCTTCTCGCATTTTGTTACTCACAGTTATGACGAGCGAGGGTGCGGCCAATGGACAGCGAGACATTCAAAATTGAATCCTTCATTCGCGTAGTCCGTAGGTAAGGATCGTGTTTCCGGCAGATGTCTGATTCACTTCGAGTAAGCGCAGCCGGGTGGTGGGTACGCTCTCGTCGAACAGCCGTCTCCCCTCGCCCACGATCACGGGATGGGTCGTCAGCGTGAGGGTGTCGATGAGCCCGGCGAGGAACAGGGAACGGACCGTCTCGATGCCGCCAAGAACGGCGATGGCACCCCCATCTTGTTCGCGAAGTTCCCGTACGTATGCGATTGGGTCTTCAGTGACGAGAGTGCTGTTCCAGGGCAGTTCCTCAGGCAGAGTGGAAGAGATAACGTGCTTGTGCATAGGGGTAATCCACTGCGCAAAGGGTTCTTCGGATTCGGCCCAGAACTGTGACCATTCTTGCCACAATTGACGGCCAATCACCGTATCGGTAATCGGGGCTAGGGCCTCGGTCATGAGTTGGCCTTCTTCAGCCCCGAACGCGTCGAATTGCCACAGATGGGGATTTTCGACGACGCCGTTGGCGGAGTGAAAAAGGTGGGAGGAGGTGGGGCGTGTCATGGTCGTTCCATTCGCTAGTTTTCTAATGCTGTCATTCAATAAGACGACGCTCGCGTGGCAAACTGATCGCTAAAGTTTCATCATTTCTTGCGGGTCTTCACTTAGCTGCTCCAGCAACCCAAACTCGGCGAACACCCCTGCTCCCATGAAGTGGGTGATTCTCTCAATCTGGCCACCTGCGACGTCGAGCACGTGAATCGCAAACGGTTCCCAGCGGCTCTCGCCCACGGCGTGGTATACCGCGACCGCCGGCTGCCCATTCGCCCGAGTCGTAATCGTGCGCGAGCCCTTGCAGACAGTGCCTGGGCCTCGCCACCACTGTTCGATCGTCTCTCGGCCCTGGAGCCAGAGCTCGTACGGCGGCATACTAAAGCGCGCGTCCTCAGCCAGCAACGTGACGAGTCGCTGAACGTCATAGGCTTCAAAGGCGGCGACGTAGTTCATAAGGAGCTCTTCGTCATATCGCTCGGCAGGACCAGCGTCGTGTGTACTCATCGTGCCTCTTGCCCGGGCGAGCGCGGAGTTCACCGAGGCGGGCGTCGTCTCGAGCAACTCGGCACACTCACGTGTGGACCATGCCAGCACATCCCTAAGGATGAGCACGACACGCTGGCGTGGCGGGAGCATCTGTAGCGCCGCGATGAACGCGAGCCGCACCGAATCCTTAAGGGCTACTTGCTCCGACGGATCAGCGTGGAGATAGGCATCGCTAATGGGACCAACCCACCTCGTCTCAGGTAACACTCTGAGCGAGCGAGGGTCGTCTGGCACCTCGCCCGGGCTGGTAAGGTCCATCGGCAAGCTTCTGCGCTGGCGAGCTTTTTTCATATCCAGACATGCGTTCGTCGCGATCGCATACAACCAGCGGCGCACCGAAGACCTTTCCTCAAAGTCCCCGGCATGTTGCCACGCACGCACGAAAGTTTCCTGCACTGCATCTTCCGCCTCGGATAAGCAGCCAAAGAACCGGTAGCAATACCCGATCAGCTCGCCCCGATAGCTCTCCAGTGAAGCTAAATTTGACATGGCGGACCTTTCCCTATAGCACTCATTGTACCCAGGGTCTTGCACCTGATGTAAGGTCAGGGACTAGCCTTACAGACATGAACCTTTCGGACGTGTAATCGCAGGAACCTGCCAGTTGGCGCATCGGTGAAATCGCCGAGACAACTGGACTGACGGTCCGCGCCCTGCATCAGGCAATCGGCCTTGTGGAGACGACAGAACGAACCGTCAGCGGTCATCGATTTTACGGGCCGAAGTCTGTCGACCGCCTTTACCGGGTATCGATGCTGCGCGCTTTCGGATTGCCCCTGGAATGCGTCTTTACCGTCGTGACGCTGATTCGCAACTTTCCACGAATGTCCAATTGGTGAGTCCGTCCGCGAGTAGGTCGAGCATTTTGGCTTCACGAACTGTGAGCTGAGATCGATAGGTCACAGAAGGTTGTGCCTCTCGATCAGAGAGGGGTTCTTCCGCGATGAGCCGTACAATGACCACCATGAGCACCGCGATGATGAGCGCGAACATGAACATCGTGCCGGCGGCCTCGCGTAGCTAACGGATCCTGCTCAGCCCCTCGAAGTCGAGGAACACATCCATTGGCATGGACGTAAATCCCCTTTTCACCGACACCTCAGCCGGAACAATGCATCGGTTTCCGTCTAGTGTTTTCAAAGCTCTCGGCAAGTACCTAAGCATTGGCAGCTGCTTGGACAGGTACGTCCAGGTACCCGCTCTCAGCCGACCCGAGGTGGATGCTGCACAGCCCGCGGGGGCTCTTTTCGTAGTACGCGGGAAATTGGCCAGTAAAGG
Source organism: Candidatus Yaniella excrementigallinarum (assembly GCA_019113675.1). Taxonomy (GTDB): domain Bacteria; phylum Actinomycetota; class Actinomycetes; order Actinomycetales; family Micrococcaceae; genus Yaniella; species Yaniella excrementigallinarum. The sequence goes on along the minus strand of DXHA01000023.1, from coordinate 42,255 downwards.
GGTTTCGCGCGTAGAACCATCGTCCACTCACTACGACCTGCAGCTCCTCTCCTGCGCGAAAGAGTGTCGCTGACGGCATCAGTTCGACGTCGACGGGGACGACCTGGTTGGGGGCGAGAAGTTGGGCGACATCGTCGCGTGGTCGCCCGTCAAAGCCCGCGATGTGAAGCGAAGCTTTACGGATGCCGTGTGTAATCATGCTACCCCGGAACCCATACGCCCCCTCGAATGCCACGGTGCGGCCGTCTCGGACCTTGCGGACGCCAACAAAAAGGCAAGCGTCACCTCCGTTGGGCAGACTGATGGAGAGTCGTGCCTGCATAGGTCCGATGATCTCGGTGTCGGCATCGAAGCAGTGGGAATAGTGCAGTCCATGCCCGCGCATTCGGAACGACTGCTTACTGGCGGTCGGTGCCGAGCCATCAAGTCGGCCATCTGGATGGAACCACCAGCGGGTCCATTTTGTTGCCGTAGGTGGCCACTCATGTTCATACCGTAGAGAGGTCACTGAGTCGGCATCGGTGCGCACTTCAAGTCGTATCGGCGGGACTTCCAGTTGCCCGTTCTCTTCGCCTTTGAGGAAATGGTCAAAGAAGCGGCCCTGCACGGCGAGCCCATCCGGACCGTAGTACTCCGACCATTTAGGCCCCCGGTGTGTGTACATCCACTTGTGGGTGGATGCGATGTTTTGGAACCCATCAAACGATCCCTTACTATGAAGGTTATGATCGGAGAAGCTGGCGCAGACAAGAGCCGGTATCTTGATCTTTTCTAGGGCCTGGTCGCGGGCATCCCACCAGTCGTCGCGAAGCGGTCGAGTTTTTTGCTGCTCTCGGAGATCGACTGGGTTCTCTGGTCTCGATCGGTGTGTCCCGTGGGTCCACACCATCATTAGACCGTCTTCGCGTACACCCCCTGGGCGTGCGACATCCCAAAGGCTGGTGAACCCTTCCCATGGGCATATTGCCGTGAGGTGGGGCGGGAGGGTCGCGGCAGCCGCCCATTGCGAGACTGCGAGGTATGACACCCCGGTCAGCCCGATTCGGCCGGTCGACCACGTCTGCTCGGCTGCCCACTCGATCAGGTCGTGGTAATCGTCCCCTTCCTGGGGCCCGAACAGATCGCCCACACCGTCCGAACGACCCCAGCCACGAAGGTCAGCGTTAATGACGACGTATCCGCGTGGCACCCAGTAGGCCGGGTCGGGAGCTTCCCATCCCGTCCATGCTGAGATTGTGAATGGTTTTGACTGCGGCAACACGCGAAGGTTTGGAAAAACACGATAACCTTTTCGCGTTTTCCTCGGTAAATAATCCTTGCCGTAGGGATGGGCTGACATCAGAACCGGATGCCGACCCCCACCGTAGGGCCTGAACACATTCGCACGCAGAACGGTGCCATCGCGGATGGCGATTGGCACGTCCTCCTCCAGCAGAATACTGTTTGGCGGGGAGGTGATTTCGACATTAGGTCTCACAAGATTGCAGACGCGGCGTCGTGCCCGGCCGAACGCCTTTGCTACGGTCGCGATGTTCATTGTCCGTCCTTCGTTACGTTTCGGTTGGTAGCCGGTGAGTTCAATAGCTAAGGCTCTGTCGCGTCACTCTTTGATCCGTTCTTCCTTCGACACTCGTATCACTTCGCAAACATCGCGTTAGTGTCCCGCTGCAATATCAGCGAGCTCGGAGGCAAATCCATTTCGCCAGGTTGGGACTTTCGGTTGCCACTTTAGGAGGCGCTTGGCCCGGGCGTTATCCGCCCCGCGCAATTGTGTCATGAAGGCAATCCCCCAAGTTCCCACGGCAAATCGAGCCATGAGCGTGGGTACGCGTCTGGGATCTGGGGCACCGATCGTCCGGGAGAGGAAAGGTAGCCATTCATGCATCTGTGCGGGTTCGTCGTCGACGATGTTGAACACTCCCGGTAGCCCCATTGTCAGCGCGCTGACAACGGCTGCCGCCACGTCGCGTGTATGAGTGAAGGAGAAGGTAGCTGTGCCGCCTCCCACCAATGGAACTCGGCCACGGCGCACGTCATGCACAAATGAACCGTCTGACGCATAACTGGTACCGGGGCCATATAAATGGCCGAGCCGCAGTACCGTGCCCTGTGCAGCGAGTGTAGATGCTTCAAGTTGCTTGAGCCCGTCGAGAACAGGCGCAAACGGTTGAGGCGGATCGCGCCAGAGCGGAGTGTCCTCGTTCGCGGGACCTGCTCCGTGCGGATCGTATGCGTAAGCTAACCCCTGTGCCACAATCTGCGAGACTCCGAACAGTTTCGCTGCATGGAGCAGATTCTCTGTGCCTTCGGTACGAAGCCGATTGGTCATGGCGAAGTCTCGGTCGATGCGCTTCGGATTGATTCGGGCAGGAATCGCCGTCAGCATGTTGACAATTGCATCTGGAGCACTATCATCCACCGCTCGTATTACCGCATCACGATCCAAGACATCTACAGCGACTGCACCGCGACCCAATTTCCCACGTGTGGTTCTCGCCAGGCCGATAACATCGTGTCCTGCTGTCTCCAATGCCGGAACTAATTGACGTCCGACGACCCCGCTGGCACCTGCCACCAGTACTCTCATGGCCTTCTCCTTTCGAATGACATGTAAGTACCAGACTAAAGGGGCCGACTGAAACTTGACAGTGCCTCTTGCACCAATGTACGGGCCAATTGCACAGAATGCGGGTGCACTTTGCACAACAAGACGCGGATATTCACCCCGCAGGAAGCTGGCCCATCGTGGCTGGAACTAGATCCATCCAGAGTCTGTAGCGATCCGAATTGCATCCACACGGTTTCGTGCACCAAGCTTTGCCACGGTCGACGCGAGATAGTTTCGAACAGTACCGTAGCTAAGATGTAACTGCGAAGCTACCTCGCGTGGTGGCGATCCCGCGGCAGTCAAACGTAAGACTGTCACTTCTCGGTCCGTCAGTGGACCATCGGGGTGATCAATTGCCTTATACGCAAGTTCTGGATCGATGACCTTCCCCCCCCCCACCTGCAAGCGTCCGAATCGCGTGAACAAGTTCATGCGGCCCAGCATCTTTGAGCATGAAACCGTTTACCTGTGCCTGTATGCTGCGCCGCAGCACTGCCGGCTGGCAACTTCCGGCAAGAATAAGAACCCTGCACGCCGGCAGCCGACGGCGCAACTCAACTACTGCGTCCAGCCCGTCGTGGTCTGGCACGGTGATCTCAATGATAGCGACATCCGGTCGCAGTCGAATCGCAGCAGGGATGATGGCATCCCCAGTTCCGACAGCTGCCACGACGTCGATGTCGCCCTCGAGTCTAAGGAGTGTGACAAGTGCCTCCCGTAGCAGGCGGATATTCTCGGCAACCAGCACCTTGATCATCGCAAACACCTCCGCCGATAGGAAGCAAACAAATACCTGTAGGGAATCCCCGGCGAACGGTGTTCCAGGCCAATCATGGTCGCCACGCATTCAGGCACCGTGCCATGAATAGAAAAGGAATCGTCTGACCTTTGGTTTGATCGACGGTACCCCCAAGATGGATGTCGCGTTCTGGACAATAGAAGAGCCAGGTCCCGGTGCCTCCGGAGTGTCCGACAAGTGTAACCGGTTGGTACTCGACTGAGATGAGTCGATTGACCTTGTAAAACATGGTTCCCAGCCCTAGTTCAGAACAGGAATGTTGCGCAATCTGTTACGTCGTTCAGTCAGATAATTCCGAGTATCCGGGTCGCGAAAGATCTCACCAGAAAGGAGTGCACGTTGGAAGGTGAGAAGATCCCCATTCGTACTAAATAGGTCGTTGGTGGATTCAAGCATCGTCGTCAGGTCGACCCGACGTTGCTTGGTGTAGAGCGGTGAAGGTTCTACTTCTAAGGCAAGCCGACGATGCCTGGGAAGCCAGGTAGACGTCAAGCTGAGCGGATCGAAGATGCGTTCTGTTAAGAGTTCGTCGAATGAGTTCCCGGTGACTGTCTCAAGGATGCGGATGAGGAGCTGAAAGCCGGTATCGGAATAGCGAGCTTTCTGTCGCGAGGCAGTGAGATCTTGCGGCTTGAAATAGGGCCGCTGTTGCTGACGAGTCGTACGGATCATGTCATCGAATGTCCAGCCAAGATCCTGACCAGTGGCGAGGTGCGTGTTCAGGCTTGTCCCGTCATTGAGTGTTTCAAAATGATCTGGCAGGCCAGAGGTATGACTTGCGAGGTGGCGCACTGTGATCTTCGGGGTCCAGTCGGCCCCGCGAAAGATGTGGAGGCCGGCGATGGTCTCGGCTGACAGGTAATGGAGGATCGGCGCGGACAAATCAAGTTCGCCACGCTCGTGTGCCTGCAAAACGAGGGTGATGATGAAGCGCTTGGTGATGCTCGCAATAAAGAACGGAGTGTCTGGTTGTGGCACATAGTCAGCAGGACCCGCGGCAGCTGACCATTGCTGCTCCCCATCGCCGCTTGCGATGCTTACGTTAGCATGATGCACGCCCCCGCGGGAAACGAGCTTCTCCACGAGCTTCGTGAGACGCGCATCGGTGTTGATGGGAGCACGATTATCGGGAGCTTTGACCACTGCGGGTGCCGTTCTCAAGGATGACTCCCTTTTTTCCAAAAATTCTGATCACACTGACCGGCGCGCCATCCCACGCTGCCGATTGAGCCTCTGAGGAGCAGCAACAAGGGATGGCTTGATGAACAACTTGTCGATGTTCCGGACGGAGCTGGGTAGCTGCGGCGCGTGGATCGTTGAAGCCGTTTAGCGATCTTGTGGGCGACAATGTCAAAATTCATGCTGACCCCTTGTGCAGTATCTCCTGGAGATATGTCTACTAGATATGTCTACTAGATAGACCTACTGCTCGTCAAGAGGTAGAATCGTCCGCATGGCTTACATCATCCTTGGACTTCTCACGCTTTTGCCGCAGAGCCTGTACGAACTGACAAAGAACTTTGAGACTGGTGTATCTCTCATCTACAGTTCGAGCACCGGCAGCATTAAGCGCGCGCTTGATCGCTTGCTGGCAGACGGAAAGATCAGAATCGAGTCTCAGGATGGCCCTCGTGGCAAAAAAACCTACACGATCACCGATACCGGCCGAGCGGACTTTCGGCGCTGGATGCTCGATGAGACGCTACCCGGGGATCCTGAAACGGCGATGCTGTCACGCGCTCACTTTTTGGGGCTCTTGCCCATTATGGAGCGGGTCCAGGTTGCCTCAAACATTCGGGAGCAGCTTCATGAAGGCCTGCGACAGCTCGAACGCCTGGAAGCACGCATTGAGACGTTGAATGTGCCAGAAGATTTTACGGCTGTCGCTCACTACCAGAAGGCCACGCTACAGTACGGTCTCGCATGGTACCGCTCAACTCTTGCATGGGCAGAAGAACACCTGCCTTCCGCTTAGCACCATTGGCGCTCGGGAAGGTCACTACATCTGCCGTGTGCTCTTCACCGTAGTCGGTCTCACCCATGTACATAAGGAGCTTCCGATAAGCCATCAACCTGACACGCTGGTCGGTTCCGCATAAGTGTCAGCGAGAACACGGTTGTCGTCAGCAAACCTGGCATTCGTAGGAGAGCACAAGGACTGGAGTTGCTTTCCAAAAAGGGCTCGCGGACACCCTCCCATAGGCGCGTATTCTCCATTACACATATATTCGAGTAAATTCAAGACATGCATGGCGAACTGGTCTGGCGTCGCAAACTCAACGAGATGCCCTGCTTCTGAGACTCCAATGAAAGTTTTACTGGGTTCTACGAGAGATGTGAGGTAATCTTGCGCTGCTGAAATTGGACTGCCGAGGTCTCCCCCGCCATGTATTGCCAAGACGGGCATCTAAACCTGGATTGCGGATCTCTTTCAGCAGTGAGGATACGGCGGGTCGTTTCAGATTTTGAAAGCTCAGATGTGCGAAGCTCCGTCAAGTTCTATGTCGAACATCTGGGGCTTGAGTCGCTGATGGATCACGGATGGATCGTGACATTGATCGATCCGAACAATCCCGCACAGCAGTTGAGTGTGGTCCTACATGACGAAACTGCCTCCGTGGTGCCAGATGTCTCATTCGAGGTCGGCGATGTGGATGGGGTCTATGGTTTGGCAAAACAAATGGGTGCGGAGATTACCACGAGCTCACGGAGGAGGCCTAGGGAGTCCGACGATTCTTCATGAAGAGTCCAGACGGCCACGTACTGACCATTTTGCAACATCCGTAATCTTTAGATGGAGAGTATCTGACAGAAGGGCAAACTATTGGTTCTGTAAGTACCGCAACACAGCCAGGACTCTCCTGTTGTCGTTGGATTCCTGATGGAGGTCCAGTTTGGCGAAGATGCTGGTAACGTGTTTGCTGACTGCTTTTTCGGTGACAAATAGTGCTTGGGCAATTGCAGTGTTTGAGCGACCTTGGGCCATCAGCTCCATGACCTCTTGCTCGCGCGGAGACAACCGTTCTCGTGGCCCATCGGCCCTCTCCAAGAGCCCTGTAATAACTTGCGGGTCTAGAACTGTTCCGCCAGCGGCTACTCGACGCACGGCGTCAACAAACTCTGCGACCGCTAGGACCCGGTCCTTGAGTAAGTATCCGACCGCCCCGTCACCTGAAGCAATAAGTTCCCTTGCATAGAACTGCTCAACAAACTGGCTGAGCACCAGCACTGGCAGCCGAGGGTATTCTTCGCGCAACCTCACGGCGGCCTCTAGTCCTTCAGTTGTAAAGGTGGGTGGCATGCGAATGTCAGTGATAATTACATCGATGTCCCGCATCGCCTGAACCGCCTCGAACAGCCCGTCGGCGGTGTCAACGGCGTTGACCACAGTGATGTCAAACTTGGCTAGTACCGTGACGAGACCTTCTCTTAACAAAGCGTTGTCTTCGGCGATAATCACACGCATGGAAGCTCCATCTTGATTTGCGACCCGCCGTCGGGGGAGGATTCGACCTCAACCGTGCCATCGAATGCGGCCAGCCGTTTAGTCAATCCATCCAACCCCCCACCTTTGCGTACTTCGGCACCGCCACGACCATCGTCCTTCACATCGATTTGTAGTCCTCCGGCCTCATGCTGAATGGTTACGAAAGCTTTGCTGGCGACGGCATGTTTAACGACGTTTGTTAAGCACTCTGACACGGCGAAATACACTGCGGACTCAACCGACGCAGGGGTATGGGCGGGAAGATGGATCTGGAGTTCTACTGGAAGCGGCAAGTCAAGCACCAGTGCCTCGATGGCGTGACTGAGGCCTCGGTCAGCAAGTACCGGTGGAAAGATGCCGCGTACGATAGTACGGATGTCTGTCAGGGTTGATTCGGTCGCGGCACGGGCCTCCGCTATCAGTTGTTTCGTGGTCTGTGGGTCCTGGGAGACGATCTCCTCAGCCAACCCCAACTTCATTCCGAGCGACACGAGCCGCGCTTGTGCTCCATCGTGCAGATTGCGCTCGATTCGTCGAAGCTCTGCGGTCGCGTGGTCGATCGTTTCGGCCCGAGACTTCGTCACCTCGCTCACCCGACGCTCCAGTGCTTGACTGCGCTGCTCGTCGAGGAGCAACGCATCAGCGTTAAGGCGGGCTCGTACGATTACTGGGGTGGCGAGCCACCAAGCAATGAGCACTGGCAACGTCACCACCAGTAAGAGACCTGGAGGCCAGATTCCTGTGCTGACCAACACCACATGCACGATTGGCGCAATCAAGGAAGCTGGAACCAGCCCGCTCAGAACTAGCCCTACTGTGGCACTAAATGCAGCATGGGCGAGATCTTTCCAGCGTGCAGAGTCATTCCCCCACGTCGCCAACACTGCTCGGACCCCCGATTCACGAGGGGCTCGGTAACTTTGATAGATGCGGCGACCAAGCATCCGCTCCAGCGTCTGACGCTGCCAAGAAGACCATGCCTCCATCACCGGAATTAATCCGCGCAGTCCAAGCACTCCCACACCAATAGGGACCAACAGTAGACCGACTGCCGCGAGCCCCGCAAATGGGAGGCTTACCAGCAGTCCCACCGCAAATTGCAGAGTTGCTATCCCGGTTAGGACCAGGCGATTACATAGGCCGGAGAGGTTCACCGGCCCCGGGAGCGGGAATTTCAGCACACTTCTATTATGTCAGTATTATGTCAGGTAGCCATCGCATAGCTACGCCGGTCAACGGTTCTGCGGGCCACGATCCATGCGGTCCCTACGCACAAGATCAACGCCAAACCCACAACGCCAGCTGCGATCCAAGTAGCTTTACTGGTGAGAGGACTGTCCAAACGGGCGATCGCGATTGGAAAAATAGTCGCGAGTGATCCCGCCACCCCAAGCAGAGCCCCCACGGCGGACACCAAAATCGATTCAACCGTAATCGACCACAACGCCTCTGCGCGTGAAACACCGACCAGGCGTAACCGAGACAATTCTCGCTCTCGATCAACTATTGCAGCGGTGACAGTCGTCACAACCATAATTCCCGCGAAGACCGCGATTATCCCGACGACAACATAATTGAGGAGTTCGACGGTGTCTGACTCAGCAAGCATGCCGGTATCACTGACCGTGTTGTGGATGAGCATCATCGTTAACCCACCGACACTCACCCCAACAAACACGACGACCGGTAACAAAATTGCGCTCGACCGAAGCGTGCGCCGTCCGAGTGCTCTCGTAGCGAGATAGACGGGGGTGTTACGCCCGAGCGTGGGCATAATTCCTGCTGCCATCAGGCGCAGAACTGGCGGAGCTAACACCCCCAGCCCTACGGAAGCAGCAATAGAAAGCGACCCGGCCAGCTGCATAGCCAGCCATGGATCATCACTTTCCACAGAGACGACAGTAGCCACGATGCACATCACCAGAGTGCTGAGTACGAGAAATGAACCCAGGATCACTCGAGAGCGGGGAAGTAAATATCTATCCACATCATCAACGGATGCTGCGACTTGGCGGGTGACTCGCAAGCAAGCAAGAGCCGTGGCTCCGGCGGACAGGGCTACCATTCCGCAAACCAATATTGTTGCCGTGGCCAGCCCAAAGGCGTGTGAAATGTCAGTGTCAACCATCCCCGCATCACCGATTGCCCTGAGGAGTATGCGCCCGAGGAACCATCCTGGTAATAATCCAGCTATCGCTGAAAGCAAGGAAATAATCGAAGTCTCCATACACACAAAAGCACGGATCTGACCGTTGGTCGCTCCAATGGTACGTAATTGAGTGAGCTCATTGTGACGCTGCCGAACCGTGATCGTTACGGTTGAAATAACAGTAAAGAAGACGAGCACTGCACCCCAGCTACCGATAGCCGCCCCCATCGTTGTAAGAGTCTCAGCATCGGCAGCAGACAGGCCAGAAGGTGCCCCCGTCTCGATCAGCGAGGCAAACCCCCCAGTGAGAACCGTGCCAAGTAATACCGTGAGTACCAATGCGGAATATGCCCCGACGCGGCCGCGCATCGACGCAATGATAAGGGATGTCATCGCTGATCTCCTGTTCGCTCGAAATGATCCAACTGAGTTAGCTGTTGAGCCACAAGCTCAGCGTTCGGTGAAGTCATTTCCCCGGCGATTCGTCCATCAACGAGATAGATCACCTCATCAGCCCACGCTGCCGCAGCTGGGTCATGTGTCACCATCACCACGGTTTGACCGGCTTCATCAACGGCCTGACGCAGAATACTGAGGACTTCTCTAGCGCTTCCCGTGTCGAGGGCGCCCGTCGGTTCGTCTGCAAGCACCACAGCTGGGTTGCTAATCAACGCCCTGGCAATTGCGACACGCTGCTTCTGTCCGCCAGAAAGATGCATCGGATAGCTGGCAGCCTCGTTGGACAACCCCACCAAATCGAGCATTTTACCGACAGCGGCATAATCTACACGTAGCCGGTTGAGCCGCAGCGGCAGAGCCACGTTTTCTTCTGCAGTGAGATACGGAATAAGGAGATAATCTTGGAACACCATCCCTAGATGGGTACGACGAAATTTTGTCAGTCGGGTGTTGCGCCAGCCTCCGATTGGCTGATTGTTTATAGCGACCACGCCCGAATTTACTGTCTCTAGCCCGCTAACGCACCGCAAGAGAGTACTCTTTCCGGATCCAGATGGTCCCATTATTGCTGTGAAACCCCCTTTCGGAAGTTGAAGACTCACCGCATCGAGTGCGGTCATCTCAGTTGCACCAGAACCATACGACTTCGTTACACGTTGCATCTCTAATGCTGAATGTTTCACCTATCTTCTCCTCATTCCTGCTGTCTTGAGTGGCCTATCTTCAACCTAGCTCGGGAGGCTGCTGGGCCACGAGAGAGCGGGACCACCAAATTAAGGTAGAGGTTTGCCTACCTTGCACGGCCAACCAAACCTAGAGTGTGCGATGTGCCGGGAATAATTGGCTCTTCGTAATTGAGGGTGTAGGGCCTGCTCCTGCCTGGCACCGCACTGGGCTTCCGCAACCTGAGCCACTACATCCCCAAGCGCTATTGGATACCGGAGGCTTCCGATTTTGCTTTGATGCAACTGACCTGGGGTGATGGGTGTACGTCGGGTCGTTCCAGATTTTGAGAGCTCAGATGTGCAGAGCTCTGTCAAGTTTTTATGCCGATCTTCTGGGGCTGAAGCCTGTGATGGATCACGGATGGATCGCGACACTGGCCAATCCCAGTAACCCAATACAGCAGTTGAGCGTGGCCTCACACGATGAATCGGCCCCGATAGTGCCCGACGTGTCAATCGAGGTCGACGATGTGGATGCGGTCTATGCGTTGGCACAACAAATGGGTGCGGAGATTACGTACGACCTCACGGATGAGGCCTGGGGAGTCCGGCGATTCTTCGTGAAGACTCCAGGCGGCCATGTGCTGAATATTTTGCAGCATCGGTAAGCCTTAGGAGCAGGGTACCTGACAGGGGCGCAAACCACTGGTTCTGCAAGTACCGACCCTCTAGTTGTGCTGGGTTCATGGGAGGGGTCGAGTTTGGTGAAGATGCACGCGAGATAGCACTTGGACTCATATGTTCATCCTGTTTCCGTGGAGCTCCGGTTCAGGGGCACTGAACAGTTTGGCACCAGGCCAACCCTTGTTCGTTGGCTGAGGATCCCTCAAGTGAATCATGGATGAGCTAGTCTTTTAGCTGCCAGGCCTCCACGACGTCGTACGCGACCGGACAAGGAGTCTCTGCGACCAGGTCAATAGCGTGATCGCGGTTGTTTGCTTCGATGAGCATAAAGCCTGCGATTGGCAACCCGGAACTCATGAAGGTGCCATATGCACGTCGAACATCTCGACCTTCAGGATTTCGCACTACTACTGTGGTTGGACGTGGATCGTTGACATAGCAGACGGCAGCGTTCGCTCGAACAAGACCAGCGAGTCAAGTATGCTCGTCGCTGCAAAGACCATGCGAAGCAACTCTTCTAATGCCTAACGGTTTTAGCGTCGCCGCCCGGCACGATACATCGCGTCAAGACGACCGATTCGCTTGTCGCACTGTCCGCGTTACCGTGGAAGCCGATCGAAAAATAGTAGCCGATCGCATCCTCGTTCGACCGCTGGATCACAGCGCGAATACACTGCACTCCGATTTCCTCCGCGACGGCCGGAGTCGCATCCGCCAGGCTCCGGCCAATCCCAGACGCTCTCCCGCGTTCAGCGACAAAGGTAGCGATGTCCGCCGCTCCCGGAGGTAGATCGCCGTGGAAGTGCTCCAGAGTCTGGAAACCCAGGATCGCGTCGTCAGTGGCTGCGACCAGACAACTGATGCAATGGGGCCCAATGATGAACCATTCCGCAAACTCCGATCCGGTCAACGGAGTGTCGATCGCGGTCTTGCCGCCTTCGGCAATGATGTCGTTCAAGAGGCAAGCTAGCTCTTCTGCATCATCGATCTCGGCGTAGCGAATGCGCATTCGGCCAGCCTACTTTCCAACTAAAGGTAATATCGAGCGGCTGGTGGTCAGCAGCAGCTGATACTCACATCATCATCGAAGACTATATCCAGCCTATACCAAATGGTCTTGAGCAAGGCTGCGCGGTAAGTGACATCGCACGGGTGTGCTTTCCTTGCCGTGCAAGGCTCGCAACAGGCAACTCCCTGCATGATCGGTTATGCAAACATCTGAACAGGACATGGAGTATTTACCTCGTACGACCTAGGTCTGCATTGGCTTCCGTTAGTCACTACTGGCGATAGTTTGGCAGCCGCTCAGCAGGGGAAGTGGAGCAAGCATGCCAGCTATGAGAGCTTTTCTGAAAGCTCCAACCATCGCTCTTCCAGTTGTTCAACCTCAGTTTTCACTTCTCGCAACTTATCGGTATGTTCTTGGAGTCCTTCGAAGTCAGTCTGGTCGTGCTCAGCCAGGACGCCGTGAATCTGATTCATTCTCTTGGTTAGCTTCTCCAATCGTCGCTCAATCGCAGAGAGCTCTTTTTGTGCTGCGTGTCTTTGTGCGCCCGAAAGTCTTCCTTCCTGTAACTCTGATCCGGTGCCTTTACCAGAGTCACGAAGGTCCGCTGCACGCTTCGGGGGCTGTGCACTTCGAAGTCGCAGGTACTCGTCCACGCCCCCGGGAACATGCCGCAGCCTCCCATCTAGAATCGCATATTGCTGGTCCGTAACGCGTTCAAGTAGATATCGGTCGTGGGAAACCACAATGAGCGTTCCCGGCCAAGAGTCCAGCAAATCCTCCATCGCTGTGAGCATCTCGGAATCGACGTCGTTTGTTGGTTCATCAAGCACCATGACGTTGGGCTCGCTCAGTAGCAATAACAACAGTTGTAAACGGCGTTTTTGTCCACCGGAAAGGTCATCCACGCGAGCCGATAGGTGGTGACGTTGGAAGCCTAGGCGTTCCAATAATTGAGCCGGTGTATGGGCTTTACCATCAATGGTGAACGTGGTTTTTGTTTCGGCAAGTACTTCACGCACGCGTTGGCTACCAATAGTTTGAAGTTGGGAAAACTGTTGGTCCAGTATGCCGATCTGTACGGTCTTACCGTGTTTTACCCGTCCAGTGGTCGGTTGAACATCTCCGGTCACAAGACCCAATAAGGTCGATTTTCCGGCGCCGTTAGCTCCCAGAATGCCCGTGCGCTCCCCTGGCCCAATACGCCAGGTAATGTTTCGCAACACCTGGTGTTCATCAAAGCTGACACTAACATTTTCGATATCCACCACGTCTTTGCCAAGACGTGCCACCGCCAGACGCTGTAATTCAATGGCATCACGTACCGGTGGAACATTCTCAATTAGCTGATTGGCGGCGTCTATGCGGAATTTTGGTTTTGATGTCCGAGCAGGTGCACCGCGGCGCAACCAGGCAAGTTCCTTACGCAACAGGTTTTGTCGTTTCGATTCGGCTGCCGCAGCTATCCGGTCACGTTCGATGCGCTGCAATATATATGCTGCATATCCACCTTCGAAAGGTTCTACGACGCCGTCATGGACTTCCCAAGTTTGAGTACAGACTTCGTCTAGAAACCACCGATCGTGAGTAATGACGAGAAGCGCACCGGCATTCTGTGGCCAACGTCGCTTGACATGGTTAGCCAGCCAGGCGATGCCTTCGACGTCGAGATGGTTAGTTGGTTCATCAAGTGCCAAGATGTCCCAGTCGCCGATAAGCAATTTCGCTAAAGCCACGCGACGGCGTTGTCCCCCGGATAATGCACCAACCAAGGTATCCCAGTCCAAATCCGAAACCAACCCGCTGATTACATCGCGGATTTTTGGGTCGCTGGCCCATTCGTGTTCTGCTAAATCACCAACGATAGCTTGGCCGACCGTTAGCGTGGTATCGACGGTATCGGATTGATCTAACATCCCGATGGTGGTGTTGTGTCGGATGGTAACTTTACCTGAATCCGGCTCAAGCCGACCGGTGAGCAGTTTCATTAAGGTTGATTTGCCGTCGCCGTTGCGCCCAACGATGCCGATGCGATCGCCGGCAGAGACACCCATCGTGACGGATTCAAGTACTTGCTGGGTTGGGTATTCGAAGTGGAGGGCTTCGGCCCCTAAAAGATGAACCATAACGCCACCAATAATAGTTCACCATAGCACCCGATAGTGGGCATCTTCGTCACAAGCCCATATGGCAGGTCATAGTAGGCGTGCTCCAGCCACCGGCCCGTATTCAGCGATTGCAGTAATATCCATGCGTTGTTCATAGCGTTCGGCTAGCTGGTAGGCAGCATCTTGAGTATCAGCTACAAAAAGCAAAGATGGTCCACGGTCGATAGTTTGAGCGGCTAGTGCACCTTCGTCCATACCTGCCGTTAGCCAATCGTTATGTTCTGGAATTATCTGCACAAGAGCCGGTTGAAAGTCGTTATGCATCATAAGGGCCAGTTGTTTACCATCTCCTCGTGACACAGCATCAATTAGCTTTTGATCAAACTCCAAGAGCGTCTGGTCTGCGACAGGGTCAACATCAGCTGATGATATGGCTTGAACTGTCTGAAAGACTTCGGCATCAGAAAGATCTGCTGCAGCTGGTACGAGTACCAAGGCGATCTGGCCTTGAGATAATACTGACGTCGTCGTTTCTTCAGCTGCCCGGAGGCTACTGATTACGGCACCTCCGATAATGGCATCGGCCACACCATAACCAACGTGGCGGGCCAAACGTGCCATATCTTCTCTGGCAATGGATGCATCCCATAGTCCAGCCAAGGCCACCATCACTGCAGCGGCTGTTGCGGCTCTGCCACCTAGGTAGGTGTCGAAGGGAATATGTTTTTCAATGGTGATGTCCACGCCGGCCAAATCTTCTGAACGGTCTAGGTATTTGCGCAGGGTGTCTACGGCACGAAAAATATAAACAAGATCTTCGTGGGGAACGTCTTCATAATCGATGACCGAGCCGAGCTGGTCTTCGAAACTGACTAACACCTCGCGCCCGGCAATCGGGCCAACAGTGACAAAATCGTAACGGGAAACGGCCAGCTTCAGGTTCATGACGGTAGGCCGTTGGGAGCTGCGGGATGGCCCAACTTTACTAGCAATCGAAACCATGGCTGGTGCCTGGGCGGTGACTGTATTCCTGGGTTGGTTTTCATGCGGTGTTGTCACATGGCGTCCCTTCGCTGTTTCTGTTCGGCAATACGTGCAAAGTCGGTAATATCCAAGACTTCCCCACGAGCTTTGGGATCGACGTTGGCGGCAGTCAGAATATGTTCGGCTTCTGCTGGTGAACCAGCCCAGTTGCCCAAAGCTGCTCGTAGCGTTTTGCGACGTTGGGCAAATGCGACGTCAATAACTTCAAATACTTGTTGTCGTGATGCGGTGGTCGGCGGTGACTGGTGTGCGGTGAAGTAGACAAGCCCTGATCGTATACGCGGGGCAGGCCAAAAAACCTTTGTGCCGACAGTTCCTGCCAGTGTCGCTTGCCCATACCAGGCCATCTTGACCGATGGCACTCCATAAATTTTCGAGCCAGGTTTAGCCACTAACCGTTCAGCGACTTCGTATTGCACCATAACGAGACCGTGTTCAATGCTGGGCAGCTCTGCAAGGATGTGCAACAGCACAGGTACAGCGACGTTATAGGGCAAATTTGCCACGATTGCGGTGGGCGGCTTCTCAGCGATTACTGGTTTCGCCGCTGCAATCTCGGTGCCATCGATGCTCAACGCATCAGCTTCTAGGACGGATAACCGGTCTGCACTGTTGGACCGCCACGTTTCAACTGTAGTAGCTAACTGTGCTGCAACCGGTGGGTCGATTTCTATTGCTGTTACAGCTTGGGCAGCATCAAGAATGCCCAGGGTGAGTGATCCAAGCCCCGGGCCAATTTCTAGGACATGTTCAGTTGTCTGAAGATTGGCGGTTGCAACGATTCGCCGGATGGTGTTGGGGTCAATGACATAATTTTGCCCCAGTGTTTTGGTTGGACGCAGGCCAATGGCATCGGCGAGATGGCGGATGTCTGAGGCCGAGAGCAAGGTATGTTGTGGTTCGGAAGTCACGGTCCCATCTTAGTCTCAGGAGCCGCAACTGAAGTATTTAAACATTTTGGTCCGGAGGCTCACGAGGAGCATCCGGACCAAAATTGGCTATGCGGCTAAGAAAATTTTAGCGCAGCCCCAATGATGAAGAGCATGCAGGCCATGCGCCCCATCCTTGGCTTGCCTGAACTTTTTCAGCAATAGCAATTTGTTGTTCACGGGTTGCTTGGTCAGCGGTGGGCGCATATGTGGTTCCGCCATGAGCTGCCCAGGTGCCAGCGTTGAACTGTAGGCCGCCGTGATAGCCGTTGCCAGTATTAATGGACCAGTCTCCACCGGATTCACACTGTGCCAGCTTATCCCAGGTGGCTCCGTTGGATACGGCTGGAGCATCATTATCGGAATCGTCACTGTCGGATGATTCTGAGGCATCTGAATCTTCTTCGTCGTCATCTTCATCATCATCGGAAGCTGATTCAGACGAGGACGATGTGGACTCTTCTGGTTCTGGCTCTGGTTCAGGTTCAGGTTCTGGTTCTGGTTCTTTGGTACCACGCAAAACAACTTTGTCAGTTGGCTTGGTGGTCACTTCACGGTCAATCTCGGTCTTCTCGACTTCTTTACCGTTTTCGGTTGTCACTTCGTAGGTGACTGAAACGGTACCGTTTTCACCTTCAGTGTCGGTCTTGGTTTTGCCTTTTTCCAGCGAGTCGTCGTCTTCGTATGTCGTTTCGTATTCGACTGTTTCTTCTTCGGTCACTTCGCTCTTGTCGACCACGGTGACAGTAACGGAAGTGTCGTCATTGATGGTCTGATCAGGCTTTGGAGAAACCTTATCGTCCTCCCCTACCGATACACCGGCATTATCCAGAACTTCCTGAACGGTGGTGGCGGTAGTGAGAACTTCTTTGCTGTCATCTGCCACCGTGATATCGACCAACTGAGGCAGTTGAATCTGATCAGCGCTCAGTGGCGTGATAGATGAGACACGCTCAATGTCGAGGGGCTGATCGCTTGGCTGTTCTACGTTTTCGGCTTCGGCACTAACGGACTTGTCGGCATTAGCCTGTGTGACAACGAAAGCCGCCAGGCCACCAACGACCATCACAAGGGCTGTGATTTGGGCAACTATTTTCGTCACAGTGCCGCTGAAAATGCTTGACATATAGAAAAATCCAAAGGGTAGTAGTTTCGACAGAGCAGGTCACTGTTGCCGGCCCGTCAAGGACAATACGCATGACTATAACGGAAAGATAACAATGGTTACAAATCAATAACGCACGTTTGTGGACAAAAGCCCTTCGGACATGTTCCAGTATTGCCTTTATTCCACGTCACTGACGAAATTTGCCATATACTCTTTCGGTATTTTCAAAGATAACAGTGCCGAGATCTTCGACGGTTTGGCCGCGGGTTTCTGCCAGCTGATATAGAGTGTGCGGCACTAAATACGGCGCATTAGGTCGACCTCGATGCGGGTGCGGCGTGAGGAATGGGGAGTCTGTTTCAACCAGCAGTAAATGCTCGTGCATCTGCTGTGCAGCTGCCCGAGATGTGTGGTTGTTTTTAAAAGTCACAACACCGGAAAACGAAGCATACCAACCATGTTGATTGAGTATCTTGGCCAGTTCCGCATCGCCAGAAAATGAGTGAAATACTACGTACTCGGGTAGCTGGTCCATGGATAGCAGTGTTGCCACAACGTCCTCATGAGCCTGTCTGTCATGGATTTGAAGTGCCAGTCCAAGTTCCACAGCTAGGTCAATGTGACGTTTGAAAGCGTATTGCTGGATCTCCCAATTAGCTTGACCTTCGGTGCGATAGTAATCCAGCCCCGTTTCCCCGATAGATACGATCTGTGGGTGTTCAGCAAGCCGTTTGATGGTGTCTATAGCGGCGTCAAGCTCACCGGCCTCGTATAACGGCACCGTATCATTGGGATGGATTGCCAGTGCTCCGCGCAAGCGTGGCTCTTGTTCTATCGCATCAATTGTATATTTAGCAGAATTAAGGTCCGTTGCCACCTGAATGGCTCCGACGACGTTAACTGCGCCAGCAGCATCCATCGCCTGAGTTGGTGTGACCTGAACTAGACCATCCCGAAAATCGAGGTGGGCATGGTTGTCTACGACCGGAACCGGAGCTGGTTCTGGAGCCGGAGGGTAAATAAGTTTACGTTTGCGTCCTGTGTACTCATCGATAGTCGAACGGGCCGGACCTGCACCACCGCGACTACCCGTAGCCGTTGGTAGGTACTGTTCAGGTGGCGGGTCTTGCTGATGTTTTTCGGTGGCCATACACCTAGCTTAACCAGTACTGCCCCACCGGATTCAACGTCTCGGTGGGGCAGTAAGAAAAGGTCAGTTAGTCAACGGTGTAAGGGTTTGGCATACCGATGTATTGTACCGAGGTGTATTCCTCGATCCCTTCGGCACCACCTTCGCGGCCCATACCGGAATGCTTGACGCCACCAAATGGTGCAGCGGCATTTGAAATGACGCCGGCATTGAAGCCGACGAGGCCAAATTCGATCTGGTCAGCAACACGCAATGCGCGGTTATGATTCTGCGTGTACATGTATGCTGCCAAGCCGTATTCGGAGGCGTTTGCTAGGCGAATGGCCTGCGCCTCGTCCTTGAACTGAACGATCGGGGCTACTGGACCAAAAATTTCTTGGGTCAGAATCGGTGAGTTTTCCTGGACCGATAGTACGGTTGGCTCGTAAAAGTAGCCTTCACCTTCAACTTTGTTACCACCGGTGAGCACTTCGGCGCCTGCATCGATAGCTTCGGTGACCAGGCCGTGCACATTTTCCCGGGCGCCTTCATCAATGATTGGGCCCACATCGGCATCGGATTGGGTGCCGCGACCAATCTTGCGTGCTCGCATGGCTTCGGCAAATTTCTTATTGAATTCATCGGCAACGCTTTCTTGCACGAGGATGCGGTTTGCCGCAGTGCAAGCTTCACCCATATTGCGCAGCTTTGCTCCCATGGCACCTTCGACTGCGGCATCTAGGTCGGCATCGTCAAAGACGATAAATGGAGCATTACCGCCCAGCTCCATTGAGGTACGCAGCACATTTTCGCTGGCATCAGCCAGCAGTCGGCGGCCTACCGGAGTCGAGCCGGTAAAGGAAACCTTGCGCAGACGGCGGTCTTTCATCAACGGACCAGAAATCGCCGAAGCCGAAGAACCTGAGACAACGTTGAGCACACCAGCTGGCAGTCCGGCATCGATCATGGTTTGGGCGAAGTACTGCGATGTTAGCGGCGTAAGCTGTGCGGGCTTCAGGACGATGGTGGCACCTGCTGCAACTGCCGGTGCGACCTTACGAGTTGCCATAGCCAATGGGAAGTTCCACGGAGTGATCAGCAATGAGGGGCCCACCGGTTTGTGACGCACAATCATGGTGAGTTTGCCTTCTGGTGTGTCAGCAAAGCGGCCATAATGCCGCACGGTCTCCTCCGAGAACCAGCGCAAGAATTCACCACCATAGGTGACTTCACCGCGCGATTCCGCCAGTGGTTTCCCCATTTCCAGGGTCATCAGCAAGGCGAAATCTTCAGCGCGTTCATGCACAAGATCAAAGGCGCGTCGCAAAATCTCGGCTCGTTCACGCGGAGCAGTCTGGGCCCACTCGGCCTGTACCTCATCGGCAGCCGTTAAAGCTTTGAGCGCATCATCGCTGTTACCGTCTTGAATTCGTAATAACTCTTTGCCGGTGGCAGGGTCATAAACCGGTAGGGTTTTGCCAGATGAAGCTTCAACCCATTCACCGTTTATGAGCAGGCCGGTTGGCACGCGTTCAAGGAGTTCTTTTTCTTGTTGTGCGCTGACAGTCACGGATACCTTCTTTCGATCTGTCGGGCAGGCGCTGACACGTCTCATTGCGTCAGGCTTGTACAGTTCAACTCGCCAATAAATCTAACACGCAGATTCCTCTGGTGCCGCTACCTCCATCACAGTCGAGAAGCTAGCGAATATCAACCAGCCTACAATACCCCTCGGGGTATGTGCAGGGGTTATGCAAGCCATTCGCATACGGTATGGCCCAGTAGTATTCAGACGCTGCGACCACCCAAATTGCCGCTAGTAAGTGATGTTGTTCACCATCGCCGTGCAGCAGCTGGCCTGGTTCGACCTAAAGCACCCAGGCGATGTCATGATGACTACAATAAAACTCAACGAGGACAACGCTTTGTCCAACCACACTTGACTCGCCGACACCTTAAAGAATTTTAAATAACCATGGCTCGAGCGGTCTGCCCAGATCGTTGTGATGCCCAACTCTCAGGAGGCACGCGTGACCGAATGGTCCAAACCTCAACCATCCCCCCGCGTTGTTGTACAGGCTGGTGCTCGAGTGCCAGCGGCAACCCCGGCAGCACAATCCGGTGATAAATGGATTGAAGTCCCTACCGAATTCGATGCGATCATGTTGTCATCCTATGGTGGCCCTAATGGCCAAGATGATGTCCTGCCATTTCTTCGCAATGTCACCATGGGACGTAATATCCCAGATGAGCGGTTGGAAGAAGTAGCAGTCCATTATCGCGAAGCCGGTGGGATTAGCCCAATCAACGAGCAAAATCTTGCCCTCAAAGCAGCCATCGAAGACGAGCTCAAGCGTCGCGAAATTGATTTACCGGTGTATTTCGGCAACCGCAATTGGGATCCGTATTTCACTGAGGCGATTTCCAAAGCACATACAGACAATCAGGTTGAAGGACGTCCCACGCGGATTTTCGCGCTGGTCACTTCCGCCTATTCTGCCTACTCTTCGTGCCGGCAGTACCGGGAAGATTTTGCTGATGCCCTAGAAGCCCTTGATTTGTGGGACGACGTGCAAATCGATGCATCCCGGACTTTTTTTGACCACCCGGGTTTCATTAACCCGTTTATTGAAGGCACTTTAAAGGCCCTGGACGAGCTGGTTACAGAAAATGATCAGCTCGACCTTAGCCAGGACGTCGAAGTGCTATTTTCTGCCCACTCGATCCCAATCAAAGATAACGAACGCTCCGGTGAGCCCGATGAGCACGACTACTCGGAGCTAGGTGCTTACCAGGCCCAACATTTGGCTGTTGGACGGTTAATTATGGATGCGGTCAAGCAACGCTATGGCGCCGAGATGCCCTGGAAACTCGTCTATCAGTCCGAGTCCGGACCAGCACACATCCCATGGTTGCAACCAGATATCAATGATTATTTAGAAGAACTCCCCGGCAAACGCAAGGCCGTAGTCGTTGTGCCCGCAACATTTCTTTCGGATCACATGGAAGTCTGGTGGGACTTGGATATCGAGGCCAAGGAAACCGCAGATGAACATGGCCTGGGGTATAAACGCGTCGCCACACCGGGTGTTCACCCAGAATTTGTGGCCGCCATGGTCGATCTGGTTGAAGAACGGCTCAATGGCACCCCTGCTTCCGAACGCAAGGCACTAACAACATATGGCCCTGGCTATGATGTCTGCCGTGCCGGCTGCTGCCAAGGTTCCGGCAAGCTTCGCGCGGCAATCGGCGGCATCCTGCCGTAACCGCGTTCACAATGAATCGGTGGTACACCTGTACCACCGATTCATTTTATCGCTTCGCTAGTGCGGCATTATAGAGCTCTCTGGCCGAGTGTCCGGTGGCCTGGGCGACCTGTCTGGTTGCAGCTTTAAGCCGCTTGCCACTGCGCTGTAGGACGTGTACTTGTTCCACTGCCGTAGAAAAACTCACCGGTGTATCTTCAGGTGCTGGTCCAACCACAATGACAATCTCGCCTTTGAGCGTTTTGGATTCCGCCCAGTCGACTAGTTCTGTCAAACTACCTCGGGCAACCTCTTCGTGTAATTTGGTCATCTCACGGCACACAGCTGCTGGCCGATTCGAGCCAAAAGCCTCAGCCATGGCTTGCAACGTCGCCGCCGTACGGTGCGGCGACTCATAAAAAATAAGACTCCGCGTTTCATCGCCTAACGCCGTCAGCGTTTTAGTTTTTTCACCGGCTTTTCGGGGCAAGAAACCTTCAAAAGCAAACCGGTCTGTTGGCAACCCAGAAACAACCAATGCCGCCAGGGCCGCTGATGCCCCCGGGGCAACTGTCACCGCAATATCTGCTGCAATGGCCCGTTGAGTTAACCGATAGCCAGGGTCCGAAATGGCTGGCATGCCAGCCTCTGGCACAAACACCACATGTTGTCCAGCACGTATCGCATCAATAAGACCTTGTGCCGATTCGGTCTCGTTATGTTCGTGGTGCGAAACCACCGTCGCCGTTGTTTCCACGCCCGCGGCACGCAACAATTTATGCAACGATCGGGTATCTTCGGCAGCAATAATATCGGCTTGCCCCAGAACCCGTTTAACCCGGTCGGTAAGATCCGCCAGATTCCCGATTGGAGTAGCGGCCAGGGTTAGCGGGGCCGATGCTCCATGTACAGTCTCATTGCAGTCATTACCATCGTCCATGTTCCTATTATCGGGCCCAACCACCAGTATCATGGCGTGTGTGTCAAATAAACAGCTACGCCACACTCCGGATTGGTTACGTTCGTCCCACACCGCATTCTCCCTATCCGGATTAACGGCTCGATTGATCTACCCAAGATTCGCCTTGGGCCGCCTCGGCTGGATTATTGCCGGGCTGATCACCATTGCGGCAGCCATGTTGCGATTTTGGCATCTGGGCCATCCACAAGAACTTATTTTTGATGAAACATACTATGTCAAAGATGCCTATTCACTTTGGCATTTTGGCTACGAGAGGTCCTGGGCCGACGACGCCGATGATGCATTCGCCGCAGGCCAACTGACACCAAATTCGGATGCCTCCTATGTAGTCCACCCACCAGCTGGCAAATGGTTCATTGCCATCGGCATGGCGATATTTGGTTTCGATAATGCTTTCGGCTGGCGAGCAGCTGCCGCATTAGCCGGGACTCTAAGCGTCTTGCTGACTTTCGTGTTGACAGCAAAACTGTTTCGCTCCATATTCTTAGCTTCCACTGCCGGCCTCTTGCTAGGCGTTGAAGGTCACCACATTGTCATGTCTCGCGTGGGGCTCTTAGATATTTCTTTGACACTGTTTGTGCTGGCAGCCTTCTGCGCCCTGGTTGCTGATAGAAGTTGGGGACGACGACGCCTAGCCGTTGAACTGGCGACTCGGTACAAACAGTTCAACGCTTCATCAGCCACCGCCACAGACCGTACAGACTGGCGCAAGACACTGACCTATGGGCCGTGGTTAGGTTTACGTCCCTGGCGTATCGTTGCCGGGGTGCTGTTGGGCATAGCGGTTTCGGTAAAACTTTCCGGGCTTGCTTTTGTTGCGGTTTTTGGACTGCTCACCGTCTGGTGGGATGCTAATGCTCGCAAAACGGCTGGTATCCGCCGTTGGCTTCCCGGTGCGACCTTTTTGGACGGATTATGGGCTTTTGTTTCGATTGTGATCGTAGGAGCTATCACGTATGTAAGTACTTGGGCTGGCTGGCTACTTACCTCAGGCGGCTACTACCGCAATTGGGGTGCCAACCATCCGACCATACTGCCTGATTGGCTGACTTCATTAGTGTACTATCACGTGCAGTCGACGACGTTTCATACCGAGCTTGAAAGCGCCCATAATTACGCTTCATCGGCCTGGATCTGGCCATTTGCTGGTCGTCCGGTATCATTTTTTTACCGGACCGAAGACGATGGTATTAGCTGCGCAGCGGAACGATGTTCCGCCGCCATTTTAGATTTGCCGAATCCGCTAATTTGGTGGACTGGGCTGCTCGCGGTTGTCGCAATATTTTTACGCTGGCTGATCGTGCGCGACTGGCGAGCCGGGGCAATTCTGGCAGTCTATGTGGCGGGGCAGCTGATCTGGACTCTGTGGCCGGCACGAACCATGTTCTTTTTCTACACGGTGGCCTATACCCCGTTTCTGATTATCGCCATCGCCTATGTGGCTGGGCTCTGGCTTGCTAAAGCAACCGGCACCGGATGGCAACTAAATTCTGGCAAGATCGCAATACTGGGCATCGGGCTTTTCGTACTTGCCGCGTTGGCACTAAGTGCCTACTTCTTGCCACTTTGGACCGGTGATTCTATCACCTGGCAGCAATGGCAGCAACGCATGTGGTTCCAATCGTGGATCTAGTAACGTAAACCATGACCTTGTGACGGCTGTGACGTTAGACTAGTACGCGGTAAATTGAACTCTCACGAAAAGAGGCCCCGTGCACGTTGCGACTCCAGAAATCAACCGGCTTGATCCAACTTCCAATCTGACAGATTTAGTGGTTGAACGGCTCGGTGCGGATCCGGCACGCGTGGTGTATGCGGTACAACGCGGCGACGACTACAATAACCTGTCCTGGGACGAGGTCACAGCTTTTAATTTTCTGACCCGGGTACGCAGCCTTGCCAAAGGGCTCATCGCTTCTGGGATACAGCCGGGAGATATGATCGCCGTCATTTCACGTACCAGTTACCAATGGGCGTTAGTCGATCAAGCGATCTGGTTTGCCGGGGCAATTTCGGTGCCGATTTACGAAACCTCATCGCCATCACAAATTGCCCATATTCTCGGAGACAGTGGCGCAAAGAAAATTTTTGTCGCCGGTACGTCACAGGCTCGTGCCGTCTCCCGTGCTATTGACCAACACCAGCTGGCTGATATTGAAAAATTCGATCTGACAGAGGCAGGTTTAGCTGAGCTAACTACCGCTGGTAATTCAGTGCCCGACGACGCGGTTGAAACCGCCAGGAAACAGGCGACGATGGATTCGCCCGCAACCGTGGTCTACACTTCCGGTACGACAGGTACCCCGAAGGGGGCTTTAATATCGCACGGCAACCTAGCTGATGGTGCAGTAAATATTATCCCTTGGGCTCAGGAGATCGTACTGAATACTGCAAACCCGCGGTTGTTAATGTTTCTTCCGCTGGCTCATATTTTGGCTCGTGCAGTGCAGTATTTCTGTTTGGTCGCTGGTATTCAGGTTGCCCATACCTCAGATACCAGCAATGTCACCAAAATTATGCAGTCTTATCGTCCAACGTGGCTACTGGTGGTCCCGCGGGTATTAGAAAAAGCTTATAACGCCATCGTTGCACAGGCAGAAGAGGCCACCGGATTGCGCAAAAACATTATGTCCGATGCGCTAGAGGTTGCTGAACAATGGTCACGTGCCCGACAGTCCGATTCGATGCCGATTCGGTTAGGATTTAAACACGCCATGTATGATCGGCTCGTCTATGCGAAAATCCGTCAGGTTTTTGGTGGCGATGCAAAGGCCGCCATCTCGGGGGCTAGCCCACTGAATGAGAAACTCGCCCACCTATTTACCGGTATCGGGCTACCTATTTTTGAAGGCTACGGATTAACAGAATCCACCGCGCCTGCGGCAGTAAATGTTCCACAACATGTCCGGTTGGGCTCGGTGGGCAAACTAGTACCGGGTATGGAAGCCAAACTTGCCGAATCCGGTGAGCTGTTGCTACGGGGTGTAGTGATCTCGCCTGGCTACCTTGGCGAGGAAGACACCTCTGATTCATTTGATGATGACGGCTGGTTTGCCACCGGGGATCTGGCCGAAATCGATAATGACGGGTTTATTTACATTACAGGACGCACCAAAGATCTACTGGTTACCGCCGGTGGCAAGAACGTCTCGCCAGCCCCGTTGGAAGAAACCATCTCCTCGGCACCGATTGTGGGACACGCGATTGTCGTGGGAGAGAATAAACCGTTTGTTGGGGTGTTGATCTCCTTAGATACCGACGAGCTGGCAGCCTGGGCTGAACGGCGCGGTAAGACAGGTCTGAGCTTGGAAGAGGCCCGTACCGATGAAGACGTGCGTGCCGAGATTCAAAGCTATATTGATCTAGCCAACCAGAGCGTCTCTCAGGCGGAATCCATCCGCAAGATGGTGATTTTGCCAACCGAATTATCTCAAGAGTCAGGGCATGTGACACCGTCAGAAAAACTGCGTCGTAACTCAGTCATTGAAGACTTCACCGATGCCATGCATGAGCTATATGGTTAACCGTCCAGTTACTGGGTGTCCCCCATTTTCTGGGATCGCATGAAGCGCTGAGCTTGTTCATTGCGGTATCTCCGACGTCTGGTCGGTGCCGTGGACACGATGGTCACGACCATCACGACCAGGGTGAGTCCCGCAATCCATACGGCTGCATCGATCCAGAACTGCCCAGGGTACAGCCGTATCAGGGTGTCACTGGCATAAAAGGTCCAAGTGCCCTCAGCAAAGAATGCTTGATGGAAGGCCGCAAAAAATGTTTCCCAGCTAAAGGCCGCCACAACCGCCACAATGAGCATGGCCACCGTGAGCCACACAGCCCCAAAGAAGAAGGCCCGACCGATGGCCCCTTTACGCATTCGGTAGAGCACAATCATCACTACAATGCACACTACCGCGGCGACCAGGCCCGAAAGGGTGGTGATCAACATGACCTGTTTTACATCGGCCATGTGGCCAACTTCGGCCTGGGTGAATACCGGGTTGCCATCGGCAAAAGTCAGCTCAGCTAAATAACTTTGCGGTGCCAGATTAAAAAGGTAGTCCAGCCCATAGGAACCATAATTCAACCGCTGTTCGGTGGACATGCCAAATGGGTCAGCAGGAAACCCCGGACGGTGATATTCCAACCATAAAAATGCTGGTGATGCCACCAACCGTATTATGCCAATCAGCACAACCAACGGCGCCAAAATGGCTAATACCACCTGTAGAATGACGGCCACAACCGGTGAGCCGAGGACAGCACGATCACGCGCCCTAGCCCGAGCCGATGCCTGATCCTCAAATGAATCCCCCAACGGTTCAGTCAGCACTGCGGTGGTTTCGGTAGGTGCGGCATGTTGTCCGACCTGCTGGGGTTCAGCTAGCGGATCAACTGATTCGGGATCATTATGCTCCGGCAATCGCGCAGACATGGGCCCACCTTTCAAACACGTTGTGGGGTCAGCCTACGTCGGGGAAGATCGTCAATAAACTGGGCACACCGGCCACACCTGAACTAGCTGGTGATGGCTTGACGTCCGCCGTCGTAGTCTCCAAGATCGGCATCAAGACCGGCTTTGACCGCCCGGGAGCCGAAAACCCAAGTGTAGGTCCAGTATCCAGCAAGTACCAGGGCGCCAATGGTAATTTTTGCCCACGTTGGCAATCCAGAGGGAGTAACAAATCCTTCCACTAACCCGGAAACCAGCAACACACCAACTAGTCCGATACCCACCAGAATTAATTGGCGTCCCCAGTACGCCAGGGACTGCAACCGTGTTTGCCGTCCGGGAGCTATCCAAGCCCAGAAGACTCGCAAACCAGCTGCCCCGGCAACGAATATAGCAGTAAGTTCCATCAGGCCGTGGGGCACAATGAAAGCAAAAAATGTGTCCAGTTCACCATGCTTGTGCATTAGAGATGCCGAAATGCCCAGCCCTTGGGCGTTGACAAATAATATATACGGGACAAAGAACCCTGTAATACCAAAGGCAACTTCTTGTAAGGCGATCCAGGCATTATTGACCCAAACTAACGTGGTAAACGATGCCGCTGGGTTTTCTGAATAATAGTCAATGAACTCATCCTCAACGTAGGCAGCCTGGGCTGATTCTGACAACATCGCATCAAACATTTGCGGATTATTGCCGTACCACATGCCATAAGCCAGGGCGATGCCAAAAAACGCTCCGCCCAAAATGATCGTCAACCAACGGATCTGGTAGAGCGCATAGGGCAACCGAATAGCAAAGAATTGCTTCAGCCCGGTTACCGGTGAGCTTGTTGCCGAGGTGAGACGGGACCGGGCTCGAGCGATAATCAATGAAAGCCGATTCGCGTATGGGCCGTCAGGATCTTGTACTTGGACAATGGATAAGTGGGTCGAAGCACGACCATATAGCTCAACGAGTTCATCAACCTCAGCGGGATGCAAATCACGGTGGCTGGCCAAGTCATCAAGCCGTTGCCAGTCCGGGCGATGCGTATTTGCGTATGCTTCCAAGTCCACGAAGCCAACCCTACTAGGATTACCTGGTACACACCTATTATTGAAGCACGCCAGGCGTCTAGACTGGGCTGCGACATGGCGAAAGGTCAGGGATGCAAGAACATACGATAACGGGCGAGGCCGTTGTCTTAAACTTACGCGCGGTGAACTTCATGCCCCGTCTTGGGGCAGCACTGTTGGATGTCGTGGTATATGTGGCCGGCTGGATAGGCTTGCTCTTTGGGATCGCCCGATTCAGTACAGATTTTGCTTTGGACGCAGCGGCAACTGAAGCTATGTCGCTGTTGTCCATAGTGTTGCTGATGTTTATTGCACCGTTGCTTGTAGAAGGAATCTCGCGTGGTAGGTCTTTAGGCAAAGTAATTTTCGGATTGCGGGTAGTGCGTGATGACGGCGGAACCATCCGGTGGCGACAAGCTTTTACAAGAGCGTTGACCGGCGTATTTGAACTGTGGATGACCTTTGGTTCGGTCGCCATTATTGCATCGCTATTTAATACGCATTCTAAACGGCTAGGTGACATGCTTGCTGGTACATATGTGATCATGGCACGTGCACCCAAGATGCCTGCCCCGATGCCCGATGTGCCACCAAGTATGCGCCAGTGGGCCCAGATTGCTGATGTTGGGCGTATTCCCTCTGGTTTGGCGGCACAGATCAATACTTTGATTCGTAATTCGGCTGCCATGCACCCACAAGCCCTGGCCAATGTGTCACAGGGCATGTACCAACAGCTACTACACTATGTGACCCCAGGACCACCAGCAGGTGTGGACCACATAACGTTTATGGTTGGGGTCATGGCCGAACGACGCAACCGCGATGCAGCCGTTCTACAACGGCAACGTCAACGACGTGAACGCGATCTACAGTATCTGTCCCGGTAATCGATCACACGCGTTAGGCCTTGATTAGGTGTGCACAAACGTGCCCTATCTGCCCTGTTGTTGTGGTGTTAGAGTCAAGAACCTAACTCGCTCTTTAACGCTCAAACAGCCAATACGGAACAACAAGCAGAAAATTCCACTGCCCAATAACAGAGGAGCACGAGAATGCTGTGTGGTATCGCGGGTGAAGTCGCCTTCCAGGGAGCCCGAGCAGATCCTGCATCGGTAAAACGAATGGCCCGGGTCCTAGGGGATCCGAACCAGCACAACAGTATCTGGCACGACCCGTGGATTGCGCTAAGTCAAGTCCCGCTACAAAACGATACTTCGGATAATGCGCTGCAACCAACAATCGATGCTGACCGTGATCTTGCCATCGTTTTTAGCGGCCGGCTCTTTAATCAAGCTGAGCTACTTGCACAGTTATCCATCGATTATTCCTTGCGTTCCACCACCGATGCTGACATTGTCTTAGCTGCCTATGATCGTTGGGGTGAAGACTTTGTAGAACGGTTATTAGGAAGCTTTGCGATAGCTATAACGGACCGTCGTCGTCAACGTGTGCTATTAATCCGCGATCGATTAGGTATCCAACCGCTGTATATTGCCTCCCTGAACGGCAAGCTACGTTTTGCCTCGACATTGCCGGCGCTGGCAGCTAGCGGTGGCATTGCCACAACTATCGATCCGGTGGCCTTACACCATTACATGAGTTGGCATTCTATCGTCCCGGCGCCGCGGACCATCCTTGCCGGGATCAAAAAGTTGCCACCAGCAACGATCCAACTAATTGAGTCTGACGGCCAAATCCGTGAACGAGTCTATTGGAAGCCCAATTATCAACGAAGTGCCCGGTACGCTGACTGGCGCCGTGAGGATTGGCAGCAAGCAATCCACCAAGCCTTACAAACCGCAGTGACGCGCTCTCAAGTACCAAATGAACCACCCGGTGTACAGCTTTCTGGCGGGTTGGATTCTAGCTTATTAGTTGCCTTGCTGGCCGAATCCGGTCAACAGCAGATTTCTACATTTAGTATCGGTTTCGATGACGCTGGCGACAACCGAGGCAATGAGTTTAGGTATTCTGAAAAGGTTGCCGATGCGTTCGGAACTGATCATCACGTTCTTCGCTTAGGCGCCTCTGATGTTGCTGATGTCTTAGACGATGCCGTGCTGGCCATGGCCGAACCCATGGCCAGCCATGACGTTCCTGCCTTTTACCTACACGCTCAGTCGGTCGTCCAACAAGCTAAGTCCCTGCAATGTGGACAAGGCGCTGACGAGATTTTTGCTGGCTACAGTTACCATGGCGCCGCAGCGTCAATTCCCCGTCAAGCAGCGTTGGCTACGTTTGCCGACTCCTTTGTCGACAATAACCACCAAGACCTTGCCGGCATCCTCAACCCACAATGGCTCACGCATACCGATGTCAGTAATGAGTTGCTGGCTGAAGCGCTTGATGCTCCTGGAGCCGATACCGCCCTGGACGCAGTGCTGCGGTTGGAAACTCAACTATTTTTAGCCGATGATCCAGTCAAACGTGTCACCAACATGTCGATGGCAACCGGGCTGGAAGCATGCTTACCGTTTCTTGACCACGAACTCATCGAACTTGTGATAGCCTGTCCAAATGAGCTGAAGGCTGCTCAGGGTGGTAAGGGCATACTCAAAGACATTGGCCGTAGTCTATTACCGCACGATGTTATTGACCGGCCCAAGGGCTATTTCCCCGTACCAGCTCTAGGCCAACTTGAAGGCACAATATTAGCTAAAGTCCGTGAAGCCCTACTGGCTCCCGAGGCACGAGAACGCGGGTTATTTCGTGCTGGTTATCTCGATACTCTCCTGACGAACCCCAACGTTTACTACGTCCCCACGGGCGGCAATACGCTTTGGAAACTTGGCGTACTTGAACTGTGGCTGCAACACCATGACCTGGGATGATGTGCCTCGCCCATGAGGAGGAATAATGCGCAAATTTGGTATTGAAGAAGAACTATTATTTGTGGATAGATCCTCTCTGGAACCGCTACCGGCGGGAGGCTTGGCGGTGGCTTTAGACCGTGAAATCGCTTCATCAGGTCATGAACTGGCCAGAGAATTTAAACAAGAGCAGCTAGAAATTGTCTCCCCTCCGCAACACACCCTAGCCGAACAACTCCAAGCCATTTGCACCGGACGTGAATTGGCCAAAGCCGCAGCGTCGACATTAAACGGGCAGGTAGCTGCGATGTCTACTGCTCCCGGAACCGGCTCTCCGCATCGGGTCACCGGGCAACGCAATAGTGCCATGGCCCAGCGTTTTGGCCTGACCGCGGCAGAGCAACTCACCAACGGTTTTCACGTTCATGTTGCTATCGAATCTGTCGAAGAAGGCATCATAGCCTTGGACCGAATTCGCATATGGTTGCACCTTCTGTTGGCCCTGAGTAGTAACTCCCCATATTGGAACGGCAAGGAAACTTCCTTTGCATCGTATCGCTACCAAGTTTGGTCTCGTTGGCCTACATCGGGACCCACAGAAATCTTCGGGTCTGCCAAAAACTATGCAGTCCAACGACAAGCACAGCTCAATACCCAGGTTCCCTTAGATGCAGGGATGTTGTATTTCGATGCTCGACTCAGCGAACATCAGCCCACCTTGGAAGTCCGGGTGGCAGATATATGTCTAAAGCCTGAGCACGCAGGTGTTATTGCTGCTCTCATCCGAGCTTTGGTGGAAACCGCTATTCGAAAGCGTAAGGAGGAGCCGCTGAAGGTGCCAGCTACAGTTTTGCGAACTTGGAGCTGGCAAGCGAGTCGCTATGGTGTCGATACCGAACTCATCCAACCACGCACCGGTACCCTAGCCCCAGCCAGTGCCGCCATCGGCCAGCTACTCGACGAAGTTGAACCAGTCTTATCCGACTATAATGAAACTGAGCTAGTTCACAAAGTGGTCAATGACATCCTTCTAGAAGGTTCTGGTGCCCGGACACAGCGCCGGGCCTACGAAAAAAACCATAGCATGTACGATGTCGTAGCCGCCGTTGTGGCGAACACTCACACAGATATATCCTAAACGCTTCCGTGTGCAGATAGTTTTTAGGATGGCCCGTGTTCTCGGGCGCGTTCCACTAAACTTTCGGCACCATCGTTCCATGGCTCACCGTGGCCCACCAAAACTGTCCGAGCTTGGGTTTGGGCTATTACCTCCAGCGATTCGATAGCCCGTACCGGATCTGCAGTAGCTGCATTGGACACAATCTGTGCTCCCTGGGTGCCTCGATACGGGTTCATTGTCACTACGGCATCTCCGGCTATCACGACATCGCGATCCGGAAAATACAACGAACAGTGTCCTAATGTATGACCCGGGGTAAATAACACTTGTGGCTCACCGGGCACAGCTAAACTGCTGGAACGGATCCGGTAGACTTCTTTGATTGGCTTAGGCCACCAAGCCCGATTTTTTAAGAATCCTGCGACAATCGGCATAGCTTTGAACTGGGTCAAAAGGTACCAGCTAACAGGTCGGGCCCGAGCATATTGGCGTGGATGACGGGTCAGCGGCACATCATTATCGTGGACATAAACCGATACGCCCATTTCGGAGCGTAATTTCTCGGCGAAGCCAATGTGATCAAAGTGACCGTGAGTGAGCACAAGTGCTTTAATATCGGCAAAGTTTTTGCCCAATTGGATCAACGCTGTGTGCAGTGACCGCCACGATGTTGGCAATCCTGCATCTACAATGGTTAGACCAGTGTCTCCTTCGACAATGTACCAATTGACGTGAGAATCTTCTATGCGATGGATCCCTTCTGCGACGTCTTTGGTTAGCATGAGAAGCTCCTTGCACCCAAACGGTTGGACGACTACTCCAAGTGTCTAACACGCTAACATCAGCCAGTGTCACCCAAAAGGGCCCCGGCGAAGGGAAAACCCCTACTGCCAGGGCAATATCAAAAATCTGGTGTGCTAGTAGCGGTAGTGCTCTGGTTTATACGGGCCAGCTATATCAACACCAAGATATTCGGCCTGGGTCTTTGTCAGTTCAGTCAATTGCACGCCCAATGCGTCCAAATGTAACCGGGCTACCTGTTCGTCCAGCAGTTTCGGTAAGACATGTACGCCGATGTCATACGTTTTGCCGGTGATCGAACCAGTACCACCTTTGGCATTGAACAACTCGATCTGAGCAATGACCTGATTGGTGAACGAAGCGGACATGACAAACGATGGGTGTCCGGTAGCATTGCCCAGGTTGAGGAGGCGACCTTCGGAAAGCACAATGATGGAACGCTGTGTAGCGGTGCCTTTGTCGAAGACCCATTCGTGTACCTGAGGCTTGATCTCAATTTTTTCAACGCCGGGTATTTGTGCCAAACCAGCCATATCGATTTCATTGTCAAAATGCCCCACATTGCCAATGATGGCTTTATCCTTCATCGACAGCATGTGATCAGCCATGATGATGTCACGACCACCGGTGGTTGTGATAAAGATATCGCCAGTGTCGACGACGTCATCCAACCGTGCGACCTGATAACCATCCATGGCGGCCTGCAACGCAATAATTGGATCAATTTCAGCGATGATGACGCGTGCGCCTTGACCGGCAAGCGCATCTGCTGCACCCTTACCGACATCCCCATAACCAGCGACAACGGCGGTCTTTCCGCCAATAAGCACATCGGTTCCGCGCATTATGCCATCCGGCAGTGAGTGGCGTATCCCGTATTTATTATCGAATTTTGATTTTGTCACTGAGTCGTTGACGTTAATGGCAGGGAATAGCAGTTCTCCGGCCTCAAACATTTGACTCAAGCGCAGCACACCGGTTGTAGTTTCTTCGGTAACACCGCGCAGATTCTTGGCAACACGAGTCCAACGCTGGCCATCGGTTTCTAGAGATTTGCGCAAAGTCTGCAAAATAACTTTGTACTCATCCGGGTCCTCTTCACTAGCTGCTGGCACCATACCGACGCCTTCAAATTCCACGCCTTTATGCACCAGCAGGGTGGCGTCGCCGCCGTCATCGAGAATCATATTTGCGCCAACAGCGGGATCTTGGGCAGCGCCTGGCCACAAGAAAATTTGTTCGGCAGCCCACCAGTACTGTTCCAAGGTTTCATTTTTCCAGGCAAATACCGGCACACCTGCCGGCTTTTCTGCGGTGCCATTACCGACCACAACTGCGGCAGCGGCTTCATCCTGGGTGGAGAAAATATTGCATGATGCCCACCGCACTTCGGCACCCAATGCTGTTAAAGTTTCGATAAGCACAGCGGTTTGAACCGTCATGTGTAAGGAACCGGCAATACGGGCACCTTTGAGTGGCTGTGATCCACCGTATTGTTCGCGCAGTGCCATCAGGCCTGGCATTTCGTGCTCAGCGAGCCGTATCTGGTGGCGGCCAGCTTCGTGCAGGCTAATATCTCGGATTGCGAAGGCAAAATCCGCGTCTGGAACGGTAGTTTGGTTTGAAAAAGCCGGGTCTATGCTGGGCGAAATAGTCATAGGGTTAAGCCTACTTGGTTAACCGCAACCCCGGTTACAAAGCGCAACCCCAGGTCACACTATTCGTTGGGTTATTCGGGGCGAATGACCCGTAACCCGGCGTGTTTTCCTGACATCGGTGTTGGCCGTGTTGGTGCCACAGAACGGTCTACCTGTTGGATGGTGCCTGAGCTGGCATCAGCGGGTTCTTCGACAGCGTCGGGGGTATTAACAGCGTTGGCCACAGCCAGCAGATCGTTGGGGTCCTCATTGAGGTCATCGGTGAGCTGCAATAGTTCCCAGCCCACCGGTACGGTGAACTGCTGGGCATGTTGGGCACACAGATCGTGGGCATGCGGTTCGGCTCGTTGCGACATGGGACCCAGTACTACGGTCGAGTCGGCGTAGTTAAATGTCA
The DNA here is from genome assembly GCA_019113675.1 of Candidatus Yaniella excrementigallinarum. Taxonomy (GTDB): domain Bacteria; phylum Actinomycetota; class Actinomycetes; order Actinomycetales; family Micrococcaceae; genus Yaniella; species Yaniella excrementigallinarum. The sequence continues at coordinate 7,556 of DXHA01000023.1, read as the reverse complement.
GTGTCGCTGCAGCTGGTTTTGAGCAAGCGGTTTTGGTGCATAGTCGTTGAGTTCCCACAGCAAGATAGTCTACCGTACGTGCCGAAATAGCGTCCCAAGAGTTGGGCGTGGCTAGATGTTTTTTAATAGCCTACTCGTACCGGTAAACCCGATCCTGTTTCGCTGACCGTGTTGACAGGCAGCGTCGAGATGCCTGCTGAGGAATCGATCATCACACCTGCGTGGACATCATTGGACCCAGTCTCCAGTAGGTAGCTGTCAGCATCTTTATCGACGGTGACAGCGGTATCAGCCGCGAGCTCTTGAGTGAATGGTTCTCCGCGTTTACCTTTAGAATCCACCGGAGTGATGCTCACCTCGGCATCTTGGGCTGAGGTGAGAACTAGCTTAGCCTCCGGGTCAGCCAATGCTGGCAGAGCAACCATGGTTTCGCCGCGAATTGGTTTGGTGGAAGGCATATAGGCAGCATCAACCGCAGACGTATTGCCAGTTGCGTCTTCGTTATCGGCGGCGGTATTGTGCGCTACCGTCGTAGCCGAGGCCACCACGTTAGCGTCAGATTCGATTTCTACTGCGTAGGTTCCAGGTTTTACATCCGCCAGATCGATGGTTGTGGTGGCTCCAGGTGCCACGTCAATGGCCGAGGCTTCACTAGGCAATTCGATAGGCCCATCGGGGCCACGCAGGGTAATGGTTGCTGAAGCCCCAGAACCAGTGGAAGCGACATGCAGTGCTGGAGTTTGGTCGTCTAAACCGGAACTATCGGCGATGTCCTGAGCCTCATCGGATATTTCTACCCCGGGTATCACAAGGTCGGTTCCGGGGGTGGCTGACTGTAGTGTGTCGACTCCAGCCGGTACAATACCGTCAAGCCTATTCTGCTGAATATCGGCGGTCACAGGGCCACCAGAGCTAGAAACTTGTACGGCAACGGATTCTTGACGCGGGGCAAGCCCAGCGACGAGCATTGATCGCGTTTGGCCCGGCGCTAGTACTATACCGGATGCACCAGACGAGTCGACCGGACCGTCTTGGTCAAAGACATCGAGGTTGACCGTAGAGTTGGTCGAAGATGGGTTGGTCACCGTCAGTACCGCGGTTGTGCCGGTGGTGGTTGTGGCCCCGGGCAGCCAGTGTTCATGAGCCGCCGGTGTGCAAGCAGCTGTGGCCATGCCGGCCAGGTCACCATCGGTGGCAGCGTACTGTACTGTACCTGCCCCGACACCGGGAGTACCGCCCACGGGCTGGGTGGATAGTGCAATGGGGTAACCATGTTTATCCGGTTCCGAGACAACATCATAGTCGGCACGTTTGGTTACTGTACCGTCCTCGGCAGCGGTGGCCGGTGGGCCTTGTTGAATCTCTTCGTCTAGGGCGTCGGTAATTTCGGTTGCCGAGGGCTGTTTATCTGGATCGGCTTTTGTTGCGTAATACGTGATGCCAGGAATGTTGCCGGCCAGATCGGATGCGGCCGTAACTGTTAGCGCTGAGACGGCATCGGAGGATTCTGCCGAAAATTCCAGATCGGCGCCGTCGTCCGAGCCTTTGGGCAGCTTCGGAATTCCCGGGCATACGCTGAGGGTATCGGTAGCCGGTAAATCAGCCGCGCGAGCTGCGGTATCCATATCTGGTGACGGTGCCGCCCACAGGCTGCCTACCGTAGTTATTGCGGCCACGGCTACGACCGCACCGATACCTAATCCGATCGCGCCGCGTTTGGATGGGCCGGTGGCACCAAGCCGACGTAGAGCGGCTTCGCGGCGTCGCGCACGTTGGGTGATTGCTGAATCCGCACTATTAGTTTCGGAGTGTTCGACGTCATTGGGTTTTTCTTTATCAGTCATGTCCCCTCCGTGTGGTGCGACGAGCCGGGGCGGGGATACCTAATAATAAGGTGATGATTGCCAGCACACCAGGGATCCACCATAGCCAGGAACCTGCGGCTGGTGCGTATTCTACGGTCAGTTTGCCCCCGGTTTCTGGTAGTTCGAAGGCTTGCACCCATTCTTGGTCGGTGACCGTGGCGTCAAGTTCTTTTCCGTCAAGATATGCATGAAATCCAGGATTGGCGCGTTCAGCCAGTACTAGTTGTCGTGGCGTATCTGCCTCGTTGAGCTGAACGTCAATCGAGCCGTCAGGCTCCGAAGCGGCAATGGCTACAGTAGCGCCATCTTCAACAATCCGGGCCCGGGCGGTGGCGGTACCTCGAGGCTTGGTCGGACCCTGTTGGGTGAGTACTTCTATTCCGGTCTGTGTGGCATCGTCATCCTGAGGTTCAGTATCTGCAGGAAGCACCCGCCACAGCCATCCAGCACTTGAGTGGCCCACTGATGCCATCCCTGGTGCCGCGTCAATACCAGCGGCCAGCGTGGTTTCGGTGCCAGCCGGATCGGTGAGCACAATGAAGCCGGCACCTAAGGCATCCAGGGCCGGACGTGGATCGGCCTCGGCACCGGAGGTAAGTTGAGCTGCTACGGTACGCAGGACATTATCGGCGTCATCTGCCGGAGCAGTTTGCGGGTCAAATAGACCACCGGTGACCGTACGTGACGTCCAGGTACCGGTCATATCGTCAAGCATGGTGCCTTGTCCTGAGATTAAATGGGCCCGGATACCTTCGGATGTCCTGGTGATCACCAACGTACGGGTTTGTAATTCAGACCGTGCTGCATCTACTGCCGTTGCCGGTAGAGCATATTGCTTGACTGCCGAGACGGCAGGCACGCCAGTGGGTTGCCCCAGGCTTGCGTCGTCATTTGCTGAGCGGTCGGTTTCCGTCTCGCTGGGCTCTGCATCGGTGGAGTCTAGTGCTGCAGCGACTTTTCGCTCTTGTTGAGCAGCCGAGCGCGCTTGCGTCAGCGCTTCATTCGAGATCAAACGTGGGGTAAGCCAAACGGCCGTTGAGACTACGCCGGTAAGGACAAGAATTGTTGTAGCAGTGCGTGCGGGCCATCCGGCCTGCAAATGAGTGGCCGTGCCGGTAATGCGTAATTCGGATTTTTCTGCGGTGAGATAGTTGATGCCGACGATACCGGCGGTAAGCCACCCAATCCAGCTTAGCGATATGGCAGGCATAGTGGATAGTGCCACCGTCTGTCCGGTTTGATCCACGGCGAAAACTATATTTGCGTTAACGATCGCAGCGATGAGCCCGATAAACCCTGTGAGAAGGCCCGCTCTAGCCAAGTTGCCGCCGATACCGGGGGCGATCGCGCCAATAATGGCTGCTACAAGTAGTGGACCGGTAACTACGCCAATAAATATCCCGGTCCACGGCAGGCTGGCGGATGCAAAATCCAACCATGGCAGTTCTGCCAAACCAGTATCAAACATTGTGTCGTGCGGGAGGCCGAGGAGCATCTGCCATGCCGGCGCCGGATCAAAACCAGCCGGTGCTCCTGGATCGGCAAAAATTGCACGCAAATCGGTTTTGTGGCTAACCACCGCTGGCAGCAGGGTAGCGGCAGCAAGTAGCGGAGTCCACCACAACACTTTGGCACGGGAACGCATTACCACGGCAACCACTATGATGCCTACGGTCAGTGGTACAAACATTGATGGCGCAACGGCCGTGATAATTGCCAACAGGATCGCCAACCAGGCAGCAGCAGTTAACGACATGGCCGCGTAGCGATCAGGCGCTTTTCGTCCAAATAGCACCGGGCTTGGTGGCTGGGAACGATCCGTGCGAAGTTTGCGAAATAAGTCGATATCATCGGCTCGATAACCGATGGCGTGTAGTAGCGCGAACACGAACCATGGCAAGGCCAAATGAACCAAGACGCCGCCGAAGCGTCCTTCGGAAATGGCAGTGAGTATAACCGGGGCTGCAGCCCAGACGAGACCGGCGGCAAAGCGCACATAGCGTGAAGAAGTTATGGCACCAGCCAGCATCCAGGCGCCGAAGCCTGCCAGTGGCAGCGCGAGGATCCAGATCCACACCAGTACGGTTGAGGCGTTACCGGTCAACCCAAATAACACTAGGAGCCAACCGAACGGTCCGTCATAGCCAGGTGCGCCCGCCCCAGCATAGGACCAGCCGCTAGCTGCCTTGGAAAACAGTGCAGACAGTTCATCGGTCACCGGTAACAGGTTGCCTCCGGCCAAGGCCGGCGCCCCGAGAAGATGGCGCATACCCAACAGTGCTATAGCGCCGAAAACCACCACTAAAGTTACCGCGCCGATACCAACCCAATTACGTTCCGGGGTGGCTAGCTCTTCAAAATCGTCATGCCCACCGGTGGCTTGTTGTGGCGTTAGTGAGCTACCTGTGCCATCTCCAATAACGCGGTCTGGCTCCGATATTTCCAGCACCGAGCGCCGGTAGTCACGCACTCTGGAACGCGATGGTCGCAATTCGGTAATCGCATCATAGGAACGCGTTCGGGTAACCCGAGCTGCCTTCCGTGATTTTAACAGCGTAAACGGTCGGCTTAGGGTGCGAACAATTCCACGGGCCTGAGCAAGTCCGGTTGCAGGGTCTTTGACGAATAGGCCAGCAATAAGCACGCCCAGGGTAGCCAGCACACCCCATAACCATCCACCCACCAGTCCGAAGAACCCGGTGTGTTTGAGCCGCAGCCATCGTGCGGCAGCCCAAGCATCAGCTACAGGGGGTTGCTCGGTGGCGGAGGCATGTTGAACTTCTGCTGTAGGCACCACGGCCACACGGTGTCCTGCAAGTCGGGTGCGCCAACAAAGGTCGACGTCCTGAACAAGTTTGGGCGTTAAGGGATCAAGACCGCCCAGATCAGTCCATACCTCGGATTTGATCAGCATACCCGATAGCGCTACGGCAAAAGTATCAGTGCGGTGATCGTATTGGCCCTGGTCCATCTCACCGGGTTCGATCATCGTCAGCACGTCGCCGTTATGGGCTACGGTCAGTCCTACGTTGAGCAGGTGCCGATCCGAGAGGTGCTTCGCCCCTGCTATGGCTACCGATGGCGAAACCTCTACAGCCTTGAGTTGATTGGCCAAAGCGTCGTTGGCCACCACGCCGTCTTCTGTAAGGAACCATAACCAGGATTGTGCGCCTGCTTGTCGGGCGGACTCTTGTGCATCCGCTACGACTGCGGCAAGCTCGGCCGCCAAGGTTTGGCCTTCGCGGTGCACGATGTGCTGGTATTCCAGGTCGGCTTCGTCGAAAAGTTTTTCTAAGTTATCTAATATCGCTTCGTCCACATTTGGCGACGTCACCACCACCGCGGTGTCTAAACCGACCTGACCTTGCAGAGCGGCCGTAAAAACCTCGGTGGTAGCTGCTGCCGGGTCCGTAAGAACGAAAATCCCGGTGATGTGGTACTGAGCCAACGGTTAGGACGACTTCTTGCGTAGACGACGACGTTCACGTTCAGACATACCGCCCCAGATGCCAAAGCGTTCGTCATTGGCGAGCGCATATTCCAAACATTGTTCTTTTACCGTGCAGGCTCCGCACACCTTTTTTGCGTCGCGGGTGGAGCCACCCTTTTCCGGAAAGAACGCTTCCGGATCAGTTTGGGCACATAGGGCATCGGCTTGCCAGGCCAACTGTCCGTCGTCAGCGGTGTCACCAAATCCGGGTATACCCAGCCACACTTCGGTGGCTTCTGGTGCGGTATTATCCACCTCGATGCCCGGATGCAAAGCAGTAACCGTGGCATTATGGGTAGATTCATTGGTCAAATCGACCATGGCTTCATGAGCGGCCAGATAAGCAGTGGCCCGATCATCTGGCGACGTATTGAGACCTTTAGCGGCACTAGGATCAGCCGGGTCTACGAACCAGTCATTAGGAACTTCTCGTCCACTGCGAGTTACGGATTGGCTTTCGCGGCCGGGGTGCTTCGACCGTTGTGCATTGTCCATAGGTCCCTTTCCTGAATTCCCATCGGGCGCAATTGTAGTCCGATATTGAATCAGACACACGTTGAGCGCGCCTCATCGCTGCGGTAAGTAATCTATTGTACTGCTTTCTAATTACACCGGTGTAACTTGTCGTTAGTCAAGCCCAGATGCGGGCAGATCCCTGGTCTACCAGTCAATTCACAGCCAAGTATCAGGTGGTAGCATATCCAGCCTCTGGACTCCCACCTGCGGTGATACTTCGAAGTGGCTAGCCTAGACAGCAACACCGTTGTCGTCAAAAGGACCCCATGATTTCGCTGAACCCCATACCCTCAAACCAGCCATTAAACCCCGGAGTCAACCTCATCGAGCACCTCGCAGCCTCTGCCAGACCAGCAATTATTCAGTACTCAGAGGCCGACCGAGTGGAGCTTTCTGGACGGGTAACCATTAACTGGGCCACCAAAATGACACATCTGATTGACTCCTATGGCACCGTAGCGTCTGATACTCTCTTGGTAGATTTACCGGTCACGTGGCGCTCATTGGCGCTAGTACTAGGTGCCGCGTGGTGCGATCTGGAATTCGTGACCGAAGCTTCCCAAGCCGATGCCATTTTGACCGACCGGCCAGATCACTACCTTGCACAGCCAGCAGAAATATTTGTCACACACCATAGCGATGTGGACTCAGCATTAGTTGATGTAGACGACGAAGTTTTATCGCACGTAGATCAACCACTGTTACCGGTTCCCGACATTATCGGCAACGCCCGCACCGAAACATCTGCAGGACAATATGTGCAGTCCCACGATGCCGGCACAGTTATTTATAACGACAAACTTCGCCTCGATGCCGCCACATGGTGGACAGTCATTGACACATGGCGTCGCGCGTATCCAGTGATACTAGTGGACACCTCCGCTGCTACTGGGCTACAACGCATTATCGAAGATGAGCGGCTGGGCGAACAGCAATAGCACTATCCACGTTCATCGGAGTCGTTTGGAGTGTCGAATCGTGGTGGAACTTGTGGGATCGCGCCAGTAAAGACTTCTCGATCATGTACTGCTTGAGGATCAGCCTCAATGGTTTCGGTAAATACCCACAAGCGATAGGAAATAAACCGGAAGACCGTGGCAAAGCCCAGTCCAATGACATTGCCGAAAAACACCATGCCACTTGCAGAAGTAACGCCAAGCCAGTACTTAGCGATAAATACAAATCCAGCTTGGATACCGGCACCGAAGCCATTCATAATTAAAAACAATACGAGCTCGCGAATCACATTTGATTGACGCCGGTTACGAAATGTCCAATAACGGTTAGCGACCCAGGAAAATATGACCGCTACCGCTGTAGCAATGATTTTGGCTTTAACCGCAGACTCCTGCATCGGACCGGTGATCAGCCATAGGAAAATTCCGGTATCAATCAAAAAGCCAATGCCACCAACAACACCGAATTTGGCTATTTCACGCCACAGTAGCTTTACCAGTGCCACGAAGCGTTCCCATAGCTTATGCAACATCGGTCCTCCTTGCCGGCATCAGGCTCGTAGATACTCTAACCGTTGGGGTCCACTACATGCCGGACCGCAACAAGAGCGCAAATAACATCGTGTCGTATGACATCATCGAACCACGCCAACAGCGAAAGCAAGCTAGTGTGGAAGCGTGAGTTTTCCAATAGTAGGTGTAGTAGGCGGCGGCCAATTAGCTCGAATG
>DXHA01000022.1 GCA_019113675.1 Candidatus Yaniella excrementigallinarum | reverse complement strand
CATTGCGTGTTTCGGCCACCGTCAAAAATGCTGTCAGTAACCGCTCATCCATACTGGTTAAGCATACCTACCATGATGAGATTCTATTGGCCGGACATAGCTGGGGTGGCGCATAATTAAAACACCATATTTTTATCGTCGACCAGATAAGGAACTCTGCTATGTCGCGCGAACCCCTAGATCAGTCTCGCAAACTTGTTACTGAACTTCCTGGCCCCAAGGCCCGCGAAATGCGGGAAAGCCTGGACACTTATGTACCAAAAGGCGTCAGCCCTTCGATGCCGGCATTTGCTGCACGCGCCGAAGGTGGCATTGTCGAAGACGTCGATGGCAACAGGCTTATTGACCTAGGCTCCGGTATCGCGGTGACTACCGTGGGGGCATCACACCCCAAGGTTGTCGAAGCAGTCCAAGAACAGGTCGCCGACTTTACCCACACCTGCTTTATGGTCACCCCATATGATTCCTACACCCGGCTGGCCAAACGGCTGGACGAAGTTGTGCCTATCTCCGGCCAAACCCGCAGTGTGCTGCTGAACTCGGGGGCTGAAGCAGTCGAAAACGCCGTCAAAGTGGCACGCGCTTACACCGGCAAACAGGCCATTGCAGCATTCGATAATGCCTACCATGGCCGTACCACCCTGACCATGGGGCTGACTGCCAAGAACATGCCATATAAAGAGTCCTTTGGACCCTTCGCGCCCGAACTATACCGGGTGCCTGGCTCTTATCCCTACCGTGATGGGCTATCCGGTGAAGAAGCCGCGCAGCGCACCATCGAGTCACTAGAGTCACAGATCGGGGCCAATAATTTGGCCGCTGTCATTATGGAACCGATCCAGGGTGAAGGTGGCTTCATCGTGCCGGCTGAAGGCTTCCTAGCCAAGGTCGTCGAATGGTGCAAGGCCAACGACGTGTTGTTTATTGCCGATGAAGTCCAAACCGGTTTCACTCGCACCGGTGAATGGTTTGCTTCCACAACCGAAGGCATCGAACCCGATCTAATTACTTTGGCCAAGGGCATTGCCGGTGGGATGCCCCTATCGGCAGTTACCGGACGTGCCGAAGTTATGGACGCCGTCCACGCTGGGGGCTTAGGTGGCACTTATGGTGGCAACCCGGTGGCCGTGGCAGCCGGTTTGGCTTCCTTGCAGGTTATGGAGGAAGAAGGCCTGGCAGATAAGGCTAAGCACATCGGTGAAGTGATTACGGAGCACTTCACCCAGGCACAAAAAGAAGATTCCCGTATCGGCGATATTCGTGGCCGTGGTGCGATGATGGCCATCGAGTTCGTTGACCCAGAAACCAAAGAACCACTGGCCAAGCTGGTCAACGATATTGCCGTAGAAGCCCGCAAACAAGGTGTCATCACACTGACCGCTGGAACATACGGCAACGTGTTGCGTTTCCTGCCGCCAGTCGTCATTGGTGAAGACCTACTGAAAGAAGGCCTCAGCGTGATCACCGATATTCTGGCTGACATGTAACAGCGATTCAACGTTGCTATCTCGATAGCTAAACCCATTGTGGCCGCAACCTTTTTGGTTGCGGCCACCGTGGTTAATATGCAGTGTTGTTAGCGCCCGAAGATGCCGGTAATACGCCCGCGGCCGATGCCATGTTTGAAGAGGTTGAACCCCACTTGTGCCGGGGTAGCATCCGGGCCCAGCTCTAAGACGGTGTCCACCGCGTGGATGACAAACATATACCGGTGATCAATATGTCCTTCGGGTGGGGCAGCACCCGTGTAGCCAGCCACATTACGGTCATTGCGCAAAAAGACTGGGCCTTCACCGGCACCACTGACCCCAAATGCAGGCCAATCAATCTCATCCCAGCGCACAGCCGCACCGGGCAACGAGGTAACCGAGGCATCGATATTGAACGCCGACAGGTGCCAAAAGCCGCTGGCGGTGGGAGCATCCGGATCAAAGCAGGTTAGGGTAAAGCTCTGGGTGCCTGCTGGTACATTCGACCAGGACAGCTGTGGCAGTTCATCTCGACCGCCAACACCGAGACTTTCCATCACCGAACGGGTGGGCAGTGGCCCGTTATCGGTAAAGTCTTGGCTGGTAACGGTAATTTCATGCAAGGTCGGTAATGGTGCATACGGATCATAACTCATACCTGCATCCTCGCATGCCATAGACAAAGCGACAATGCGTTTAGGACCGCGGTTGACGACGCCGGTCCCCCAGCCCAACAATAATTCCTACTGCTAACAAAAGGATGCCTAGCCCGATCGCTGTGAAAGTTAGCCACATTTCGGGTGCGATAATTTCGGGGAAAAAGCTACGTTGAGCAACCCAGACACAAAAGGTGAAAAACAGGGCGCCCCAGACTATCGGCCCGGTCCGTGGCCGAACACGTCTTGGTGCATCAGTTACACGCTGCGTTGCATCACCGGTTGCATCACTGGTTGCATTCGTGTTGGGTAATGAGTCTTCAGGCTGTTGCTGCCATTCGTCGTCGCCGGTGTTGTTGATATTGTTATTCATACTAAATTCTCCCAATTGCCAGGCTGATTTATTCCACTGTGATACTGCCGGCGGCAAGTCGGACATGAACGTGCAAAGTGGGGCCATCAGCATCCTCATTGATCAGTATGCTGCGCCGATTCAACAGGCCAGATTGTTCGCGCCAGTCCAGATCGGGGGCCTTTATATTGCCGGCGGCAACGTCCATGGTGACTTCTGTTGGCCTCGCTTCCGAGGTGTGCAGAAAGACTTCCCCAAAGGCTTGGGTTACGCTGAGTTCTTCCTGGTCGAGGTCGGTATCATAAGCGGTGAGATCCACGTCGGTGTTACCAACAAACGAGACAGCCGCAGGAGTGCTTTCCGCAATCGAATGATTGCCGACCGTATGGTACGTAGTACCGGCTGGAAGTACGACGGTCACCATGAGTGCTGCTACGCAAAGAAACCCAATGAATCCGATCCCGGACAGTGCACTGCCCCGAATCCCGGCGATGATCATCGAGATGGCAACCACCGCGGTCCCGGCAACCAAAGCGGCAATAAGCGCAGCATTTGCACCCGAGGCCGCCGAAGCAGTGTCGACCCCAGCGGTTTCTACCCTTAACGCGGTTACACCCGCGATAATGAGGGCCAATGCTACGGTGATGAGCGCCTGGGCACGCCCAGATTTTGCCCGCTGTGTCACGAAACTTGCTCCAGACTCCTGCTGTTGTCGGTGCGAAATATTAGCTCGGTAAACGAAATATACGACCACCAAACCGATAGCAACCCAGAATACCCCCGAAAAGGTTGCATGCAACCAGTCAGGGATACCAAAAACATCCCACACTCTGACACCCAGGTTGCCAAACGAAATGCCACCAAAAACCTGGACGATGAACCACACCGCCAAGATGACGCACACAATGACCACCTCGGGTCGCGCCTCACGACCACGCACCAAATCCTCAAAATGAATGCGGTTCGACTGATTCGGCAAAAATAGCCAGGCCAATAGATACATGAGGACGCCGACGCCACCAAGCAACCCCAGCACAACAAAACCGCCCCGGATAACTAACGGGTCAACACCCACCCTTTTGGCGATGCCACCGGCCACACCGGTAATCCACCGTTCGTCAGTCTGACGCTGAATATCCAGCCCGCGAAGCCAAGTGAAAAAATTCTGCTTTCCACCATTGGAGGAGTGACCTGAAGAATCCGTCTGGTGGTTTTCAGTCCCTTGGTCCTCGGGCCCTTCAAAGTCTGGTGATGTATGCATACTGCCATTGTGCTCGACCCCAAGCACATGCACCATCGGGGTTTACCCTGAACAAACCCCTAAGTTTTCATCCTGTCTCACCTACCGAACTAATCATCACTAGACTGACGGTATGAGCTCAAGGTCGCCTTTGCTGCGTTCGCATACCAATCGTGCAGTAGCAGGAGTATGCGCTGGGCTGGCCGAACATCTCGAGGTGCCGGTGCTTTGGGTGCGCCTGGGGATGGTATTGACCTCGTTTATCGGCGGGGCTGGAGTCGTGCTGTACATCTTTCTGCTTTGCACTATGCCAGAAGAAGGCGCGTCGTCACCAACCTTACCGCTGCGTCGGGTGTTGACTCGACCAAACACCGGACACAACGCCCCAACAACCACACCACCAGAGCAGTCCTCGAAGCGATCGCCCCGGCGCAATAACCTTCCGGTTGCAGAAATACTTTTCGGCGCCAGCCTACTGGCAGCTGGGGTGTCACTCCTACTGGTTCAGCTTGGTGTTCAGCTTGATCTTAAAGTCATTCTGCCCGGTCTCGCTGTGTTTGTGGGGGTCGGGCTGACCTGGTGGCTCATTGTTGATCGCCACCGCCCCGGACGACATTTACTACCCCGCATCCTGGGCGCATTGGCCCTGGTGACCGTGGGCATCGTTATGTTCTTTATCACCGCAAGGGAACCAACGGTCTTTTCGGTTTTTGGGGCGGCACTTGCCGTACTTGCCGGGGTGGCACTGGCTATTGCACCGTGGCTATTACAGATAAACCGTGAACTTGTGGCCGAACGTGCCGCACGTGCGCGTGAAGCCGAACGCACCGAGATCGCCGCGCACCTACACGATTCGGTGCTGCAAACACTGGCGCTTATCCAACAACGATCCGAGCCGGGCACCGAAGTAGCTCGGCTGGCTCGTCGTCAAGAACGCGACCTGCGCGCATGGCTGTTCCGCAGTGCTGACGGGGCAACACCGGATGCACGCGATACGGCAGCAGCAGAACTGACCGAACATGCTGCAGCACTGGAATCTCAGCATCCGGTACGGTTTGAGGTGATTGTTGTCGGCGAGCGCATCGTAGCTCCCGAACCGATTGTTGCCGCGGCTCGTGAAGCCATGCAAAATGCCGCCCAGCACGCAGGTGGTGAGGTGACGGTCTACCTTGAAACCACTCCTAAACTTATCAGTATTGAAATTAATGACCGCGGTCCTGGTTTTAACCCAGATAATATTCAGGGTCCGCGTTTTGGTATCCGGGAATCCATCCGAGGCAGAATGCAGCGTGCCGGTGGCACCGCACAGTTACGTCCTGGACCAGGAGGTCGAGGCGTTTCTGTGCAACTGGAACACCCGCGTGTGGATATCGAAACCCCTATCGACCAAGACGAGGTATCATGACTCAAACGAGCACACCATCAACGATCAGCGTGGTAATTGTTGATGATCACGAAATTTTCCGCACCGGCTTACGCAGCTCACTGGGTGATGGGTTACGTGTCGACGGTGAGGCGGCAACTGTTGATGAGGCAATCAACCTGATCGCAGACACCCAGCCCGATGTTGTGCTGCTTGATGTGCATCTACCAGGTGGTGACGGCGGTGGAGGTGCCGAAGTGGCCCGAACCATCACTCGGCGGCCAGGATGTGAAAGCATCCGGATGTTGGCGGTCAGCGTTTCGGATGCGGCAGACGACGTCGTCACAGTTATTCGCGCCGGTGCACGAGGATACCTGACCAAAACCACCTCTGCCGATGAGGTCACTGCTGCGGTAAAACGCGTCCATGACGGCGACGCCGTGTTTTCACCTCGATTGGCCGGCTTCGTGCTTGACGCGTTCGGCGCTGGTGGCGGTGAAATCGCTGTTGAAGATAGTGAACTTGACCGACTATCGGCCCGTGAGCAAGAGGTGATGCGCAAAATTGCCCGCGGCTATGCCTATAAGGAAGTTGCCCAAGAACTATATTTATCCGTCAAAACGGTGGAAACACACGTCTCAAACGTGTTGCGAAAACTGCAACTATCCAACCGGCATGAGCTTACCGCTTGGGCGTTGACTCGTCGACTACTTTAAATACCGCTTTAGGCCTGCGGCCGAGCTTCGGTGGTGAAAAACGAGATTTTTCCATTGGCTTCCAAAATTGCCAACCGTATGACGTCGAAATCCTCAATGCCAGCCTGTCTTGCCATCATGCTCAACGTGTCCAAACCGATACGCTCGTGTTGCATTGTCTTACGATCGACAACACCATCTCGGATCAAAATGACCGGGCGACCCTGCAAGGTTTTACCAAATCTTGGCCAGCGCGCTTTTGCATAGCTCAAGCCAACCGATAGCGCCATCATGGTTCCGATGGCTAATAAACCGCCGGTCAGTGATCGATCATCCAGTGTGATGCCTTGCTGGACGAGGTTACCCATCACGATAAACACCACCAGGTCAAACGAACTCAGCTCACCCAGTGTGGATCGTCCAGAAGCACGAACCATGGTCCACAACAGCAAAAACATGATGGCGGCGCGAAGGATAATATCCATGTCAGGGGACCCTCCAGGTTGTGAATTCTAGTTGTTGCTGCTCTCCGTCGGCCTCAACCTCCAGGTGCGCGGTGGTAGTAGGTTGCCACTGGTCGGATATATCTCCGACGAATTGCACCGTGGAATCTGCAGAATCTGGGCTGAATTCAAACGTCACTCTGCCCTGCCCGTCAGTTGTTTGTGCATCGGGGGTCGGGTAAACGATGAGGTCTTCGAAAAGCACCACGTATGGCTCGTTGACGGTGACCGACAGGTGCTCTATCGGATCCTTGCCACCACTAAATTTCAGGTTGAGGTACCCCTCGTTGCCGGCACGAATAGTTTTGGGATATTGCACCCCAATTTTCGTGTCGCCAACTTTAGCGCTTTCAGTACCCGTCAGCTCGGTTAATCCGAATGCGCCTACCAGCAAGAACGCAACGAGCACCACTATAACGATAGAGCTGCCCGCGCGCCGTAGCCGGTTTTGGTCACCTGAAATGACGTCATCAAAAGGCGAAGACGATACGTGTGCATCTTCCAGGCGCATGGTTGAGCCATCCTTTACGAGACAACGAAGAACGCAACATTAGCCACGCATGTGTCTCAACACGCTAGCAGGAGGCGAAGCCCAGCTACCAGATGGTGACACGTTGTGCTGGTTCTAACCACATGTCGTCACCGGGTTTAGTCGCATAGGCTTCATGGAAGGCATCCAAGTTTTTGGCTACCTGGTTGGCGCGAAACTCATTGGGCGAATGCGGGTCCGTTGAGACCCGAGTGATGGCGGCTTCGGGACGAATCAGCTGCCGCCATACTGAGGCCCAGGATTCAAAGAATTGCCGGTCAATGGTTTTTCGCTCTTCCGGATCGGCTGGATCCAGGCCCTGGGCTCTAGCTGCCGCCGGGTTTTGTTCCAGATAGAGATACAACGCTTTATGGCTAATACCTAAACCGCCAAGATCGCCGATGTTTTCTCCCAGGGTCAATTCTCCATTGACGTGGTAGTCGGGCGCTTCGGCAGGGGCCAGGACTTTATATTGCTCAATCAACGACTCGGTGCGCTCGGTGAAGGCTGCCCGGTCGGTGTCAGTCCACCAGTTGTTCAGCGCGCCGTCGCCGTCGTAATGTGAACCCTGGTCATCAAAGCCGTGGCCAATTTCATGGCCAATGACCGCACCGATGCCGCCAAAGTTTTGTGCCGGGGTAGCTTCCGGAGAAAAGAAGGGGGGCTGCAGAATCGCGGCGGGAAATACGATCGCATTTTCTAGCGGTGAATAGTAGGCGTTGACCGTTTGAGGGCTCATGTGCCATTCTTCTGGATCCGGACCCTTTTCGATTTTGGACATGTTGTCCTCAAAATCGTGGGCAGCAATACGGTCCAGGGTGCCGATGAGATCTGTGGCATCGACGGCGATGTCCGAGTAGTCATGCCATTTGACCGGGTAACCGACCATCGGGTTAAATTTTGCCAACTTTTCTAGGGCGCGGAACCGGGTTTCTTCGCTCATCCAGGGCAGTTGTGCAATGGAGGAATGATAGGCCTGCTGTAAAGCATCAACCAGTTGGTCCATGTCCACGCGGTGGGATTCAGTGTAATGCTGGGCCACATAGAGTCGTCCAACATCTTCGCCAAGGCTGCCGTTGACCAAACTCACAGCACGTTTCCACCGGGGGCGCAGCTGTTCGGTGCCGGAAAGTATTTTGCTGAATTCAAAATTAGCCTGCACAAAGGCGTCAGATAAATATGGTGCATGTGCCGAAATGATGTGTAGCTTTAGCCAGGTGCGCCAGGCTGCAATGGGTTCGGAGGCCAACAGCTGTTCTAGGCCGGTGAGAAAATCAGGTTGCCAAACTACGATTTCTTCTGACCTGTTGGCACGTTCTTGGCCAGGTGCCATGTTCATTCCGGTCAGCCAGTGGATACCGGAAGGAAATTCTTCTAAGAGGTCTTGGCGAGTGTAGAGGTTGTAGCGTTTAACCGCATCGCGCACCGCAACGATGTCCCAGTGTTTTTCGGCGATTCGTGTTTCCAAATCGATAACCTGGGTGGCCAGCTGGTTGGCTTGGTCTTGTGTAGTCGCAAGTTCAGCGAGCAGCACTAGCTTTGCATTATAGCTGCGGTAGGCTTCAACGACGTCGGCGAATTTGTCTTCACGGTAATACGATTCATCGGGCAGGCCCAGCCCGCTTTGAACCATGTGTAACAGCACCCGTTCTGGGTTACCGGCGTCGTGCATTGCCCCGGTACCAATCGGACCACCGATGATACCTTCGCGCTCCAGTTGGCCGGTCAGCTGCATGAACGCTGCAGCATCCTCAATCTTAGAAACGCGCTCCAGGGTGGCCAATAATGGATCAATACCCTGGGCTTCGATGGTATCTTCATCCATCATCGCGGTGTACAGCGCACCGATCCGGGTTTTGGCGCCGTCGTCACTATGTTCAGCCGTTACCGGACCGGTACGTTGTGATTCGGTCAAATTGGCTGCGGCATCTTGCAAAATATTGTGGACGGCGATTTCGGATTTATCGTGCAATTCCATAAACGCCCCGTAGGTGCCGCGGTCGGCGGGGATGGTGTTGTTTTCCATCCATGCACCATTGACGTGGCGGTATAGGTCCTGAGTGGGTTGTGGTGCTGTGGTTGTCACGCGTCTCCTAGTGAAATCGTGCCGGTCTCCAATTGGTAGCCTATGGGACCAGCATCATATTGTCGATCAACCGGACCGGGGGCACCCAGGCTGCCACAAGGGCCAGCGCTTCGTGATCCAACGGGCTGGCCAATACCTCATCTGGTAACGGGGCCAGGGTGGCCGGGTCCACAATTTCCAGATAGTCTAATTCAACGTGTTCCTGGGCTCGAATAATATCGCGGGCCGCCGTGATATCGAGGCACTGATGCTCGGCCGCCTGCTTGGCTAAAAAGTGCAAGGCTTGCGATAGGCCCAGGGCTTTTTCCATGCCGTGGTCATCCAAACGAACATTGCGTGACGATAGCGCCAGCCCGGATGGTGCCCGAACCAAATCCACCGGGCGAATCTCGACATCGATATTCAAATCTTGCGCCATGCGGGTCACGATCGCTAACTGTTGGGCATCCTTTTGGCCAAAGTAACTGCGAAATACCGCCGGTTGTGGGGGCAATAAAATATTCCAAAGTTTTGCCACCACGGTGCACACACCGTCGAAGTGGCCGGGTCTGGAGGCGCCTTCAAATACCCGCCCCATTTTTCCGGCACTCACCCGAATGTGCGGGGCATCAGGGTAGCCGGGATACATGTGTTGGGTATCAGGGGCAAAGACAATATCGCCGCCGTAATGGGTAACCAGCTTCAGATCGGCCTCTAGGGTGCGCGGATATTGCTCGTAGTCTTCTTGTCGGTCAAATTGCAGCGGGTTTACAAATACCGAGGCGACGACGACGTCGTTCTCCGCACGGGCCTGTTCAAACAGTGCACCGTGACCATCGTGCAGGGCACCCATAGTAGGAACCAGCCCGACTTTGGGGGCTGGGTTGCCGGCGGCCTGCAGTGCTGCAACCTGCTGTGCAATCATTCGGCGTACAGTGTCAACGGTGGTGGCCAGTTGGGCTTGTTGGTCTGTCACGAAACATAGTCTAGCCCGAACGCTTTTGGCCCGGCTGGATATCACCTTTTAGGATTCGAGAATTTGCAACAGTTCTTCAAGCCTTGCTTCGGTAATGAAACCCGCATGCTGTGCTCGCCGGGCGGTGGCTATGGCCATGGCACGGTAGGTTTCATATAAATCTGGGTCATCCAGTGTTTGCAGGGTTTCTAAATGCGTCGCGACCGTGCCAGTATCGCCCCGAGAGACCGGACCGGTCAAAGCTTGATCGGCGCTGGCCAGCGCGTTTTCTAGGCTGGCGGTCATCAGGTTGCCCAAAAGTTTTTCCGGATGGTCGATCCCAGCCGATGTCAGCATCGCTTGAGCCTGAGCGGTGAGGGTCACCAAATGATTTGAGGCGTGTGCCATGGCGGCATGATAGGTGGGCCGGGCATTTTCTGGAATGGCCACCGGAATGCCGCCCATTTCTACCACCAAAGCTTCAGCGATGGGAGCCACCACCGGATCAGCGGTAATCCCAAAAGCCGTATTGTGTAACCGTTCAACGTCTAAGCTTAGCCCCGAAAAGGTCATCGCCGGGTGGATCGCTACCGGAATGGCACCGTATTGACGCACCGAATTCATGACGGCGGTACCGTATCGTCCAGAGGTATGAACCAGCAGGTGGCCGGTTTGGATGTGCCCGGCGGATGCCAGCCCAGCAACTAAAGTTTCTAAAGCGTCGTCGGGTACCGCAAAAATAACGGCCTCTGAGCGGCGCAGAATATCGGGGATCTCAATAATCTCGGTGTCGGGTAGTAGTGTTTCGGCTCGGGCAATAGAGGCGTCGGAAACCGCATGCACACCGGTAATGGTGTGCCCGGCCTGTTGCAAAGCCAAACCCAGTACGGCCCCTACCCGACCGGCACCGATAATACCAATACCTAACCTGTTAGGTCGTCCGATGGCCGAGGTGGTCAGTGGTTCGTCAACGCTCATAGAAGCCTCCTGATATACCGCTTACAGGCCGGCCAGCCGAGCAAAGCCGCGAGCTGATAGGTCATCGCGCAATCGGGTGGCCTCAGCGGTGGGCAGCCCGGTAATGGTGGCTGTAGAACCAGCGGTGGTAATAGTTAGATCGGCCAGGTCAAATGTTCGTTGCAGCGGTCCTTGTCGTAGCACCACAAATTGTAGCCGCCCATACGGCACGGCCCGATAAGATCGAAAGATTGCCCCGGAACGCACGATAATGTCATCGGCTTGTTCTGACCAACCATGAATGCGCACCTGAAACGGGGTCAAGATGATGCCCACCAAATAGTAAAGACCAAACACAATGGCGGGTAGGTAGAGCGCAAACTGCCAGGCACCTGTATCAACTGTTGTGTTAATGATTGCCGCGATGAGACCAAATATTGTCACATACACGACGAGCTGGATGACATTATAGATCTGCCGGTAGGCGGTCAGTTGGGCACGTACCGGTCGAAATTGGATGTTTGTTGGGAAAGCTTTCACCGCCGATCACCTGCCGGGGCGGCTTTGGCGCTGGCTTTGTCAAAGGCTGCCAGTTCATCGTCGGCCATCCACTGGTTTCTATCCGTCATCCGGCGGGCGTGCGCGGCGATTTGCGCTTCATCAAAGAATAGCTTAATCAGCTCACCGGGTTCATGGTTACTGATGTCGACGCGGACCGGTCCGGGCGGGGTTAGGAATCTGGCTGATACAGTGCCAGATAATTTATCGGATAGCGACTGGTACACCGCGGATTGCTGAATCCGTTCGTGCGGGATCATGGCCAGTATGCGACGCAGCCGTGCATACCTGATCAACAACAAGGTGGGGGTTGTAGTGTAACCGTGACGGCCCCCGGCCACCGGTTGCCACAGCCGAGCCCTACCTGGAACGCCGGTAAAACCGTCAGCGTCGGAAGTATATTTCAGCGCACCATAGATGAGATCGTTGGCGTATTCCACACCCGGGTCAGGCGCTAATACAGACATCATGGTGATGACATCGTCAAATTTTCCGACCGGTAGCACCGTGGTCGATGAGTCTTGTAGCCCATACCCGGCCACGGTGACCTGGATACGGTACCAACCAAAAATCCGGTACACCACCGATTGCGAAATCTGGATGGCCTGGATGCGTCCGGGTGGGATGGTGTTCGACGTCGTCGATAACATACCCGAGCTGATCCGGACTCCGGCATCCGAGGTTCTGGCGGTAAAATTAAAGTTGGTATTGACCAGGGCGAATGCGGTGATGCAGGCAACGAAAGCGGTGACCGCAACAAAGATGACGACCAGCAGTATGACAGAGGTCATCACTGAATTCTCCGAATCGATGCCTAACCACACGAAGAAACTGACAGATATGGCCGAGAACAGGCCGGTTCCCAACCCGCCGTATAACCCGGAGACAAACGCTGATCCCACCACTCGGGAAAATGGGATAGTCAGCAGGTCACGCGGCGGAGTTTTTGGTGCCGCCGCTGGCTGTTGCGAGGCTGGCCCCCGGGTCCCGGAGGTGGGCACTTCGGTGGGCACACCGTGAGGGTTATGTTGCACATACTGCTGCAAATAATCCGCGTATGGGTATCGCGGTGCAACAGAATGTTGTGCCGCAGCTTGTTGGTCGGTTGCCTGGTCTAATGTCGGATCATCTTGGGCGCCCGATGCCAAATGCAGAATTTCACGGCGTAACTGTTCGGCGTCGGTTTCTTTCAAGTACTCCAGCGTCAGAGTGGTTTCTGAACCGTCAGCAGCATGCAACGCTAATTTCGACAGCCCAAAAATTCGGGCAAAAAAGGGCCGATCAATATCTACCGCTTGCAGCCGGTCCAGGCGCATGTAACGTCGTCGTCGAAAAATGACACCTGCGTGCAGTTCCACGGCATCAGAGGTAATGCGGAACTGATAAAACCGCCACGAAATGGCATATAGGCCGATGGCAACCAGCAAAATGAGAATAATGACGACGAGCAGCAATAACAGCGATTGACCCACCGATAGGGAAAATGCGGCCACGATATCCTGCAGGGTTTGCACCGATAAACTAGTGATAAGGTACACGAAAATAAGTAGTGCCGACCAGGAGCGGATAAACGGTGAGATCGGGTGTACCCGCTGCCACGGAATATAGACGGTTGTATCGCTCATGATGCCGCCAATTCTGCCAGGCTTTGGTAACCACGGTGGGTCAGATCATCGCGCAGGCGTTCAGCCTCGGCCATAGGTAACCCCTCAAAAGTGGAAGCGGTACCCCCTCCGGCTGTGGTAATGACAATAACGGTGACGCCGAAAATACGCTGCAGTGGGCCCTGTTGAATGTCAACATACTGAATGCGACCATAGGGCACTGCCACCTGGCGACGAAATAAAATACCCCGCCGCAACACTAGATCACTGTCACGTTCCAAATATCCCAGCGCCCGAACTCGGCGGGGGATGATACAGGCCATGACAATCCCCCAGACCAAGATGCCTACCGGCACGATAAAGACCAGGTAGGCGATACCGTGACTAAAAAACTCTGGAATAGCCAACCGCAGGATCACCAGGGGAAAAAATGTGAAGAGAAAAAAGCAGGCAAACCCAATGGCATTGGTAATTTGGCGCAACGGTATCAGTCGAGGCGAGACCCTCCGATAGGCAAGCTGTTCATGATACATAACCGGCGTCTTATCTGTTGGCTTCAGGTGTATTGTACCTTGATGACCAGTTGTTGGTATCGGATTGCCGCGTTGTCGGTTGGGCACCGGGTGTACTGGATGGGCTGTGCTGGTTGGTGCCGTTAGCATCGGAATCTTCCGGTGGGATTCGGCACCAGTGTTCCACAAGAAAACCAACAACCACCAATAGCAACGCCGTAATCACCTGAACGCTAGCCTCGGTGACCACTTTTGAGCCAAAACCGGCTTGGGGCACTCGGTGCAATAAAATTCCTAAATGCCATCCTCCGATAGCTGCGGCCGCATAAGTGCCAGCCTGCGCCAAAATCAAGGTACGAGTCGCGGTGACGGGGTGCAGCCGGTCGGCCACAGGACGTTGTCGGTCTCTCAGCACCCGAATGCCCAGGACAAGTTCAATGGCCATCACCGCTAACAGGGTGATTACCGCCGAATAACCCAGCACCGGGGTTGCCCAACCTGACTCGGCTGCCCAAAAACCGCCCAGCCACCCCATGATAGCGGCGACGACGGCGACCACCACAACCCAACCGACACGAATTGAGCTCATGGTGACTCCTGGACACGTTGCACTGTATCGGCGTCGTCGGCTTGTGCGGCAAGTTTGGCCACAGATTGGCCAGCCAGGGTAGCATCTGGGTCAGCCCAGGACCACGGGATCAGCACAAAAGCCCGTTGATGGGCACGGGGATGCGGCAGGGTGAGCACCGGGTGATTCGAGGTGACACCTTCATATGCGATGAGATCGACATCCAAGGTCCGTGGGCCCCAGCGCACAGTGCGGACCCGTTGGGCCGCTTGTTCCAATGCTTGACCAAACTCTAAGAGCGCATGCGCACTGAGCCGGGTTTGGATAATGAGAACTTGGTTGAGAAAATCAGGTTGCTCTGGCCCACCGACCGGGGCAGTCTTGGCAAGCGGAGATACCGCGGTCACCCAAATATTATCGGCCTGGCGGAACCCTTCAACGGCATCATGCAAAATCCTGCGCGACTGCCCCAAATTTGAACCCAACGCAATCACCGCCTGCGCCGGCTTGGCGGGTGGGTCCACCAACTGGGCATCCAAATCCTGCATAGTCACCGCCTTCAATCATTGCGGTCGCGTGTCACCGTAACGGCAACATTAGCAAAATCCGCCGGAATCGGGGCCTGGGGTTTATTGACGGTGACTTGCACCGAATTAATTAGAGCAAACTGGTCCAGGATTGCATCAGCCATAGTGGCGGCGAGCGTTTCGATCAGATTTACCGGTGGCCCGGTAATAATATTTTCCACTACTGCTGCCACCTGTGCATAATTAACGGTCGCTGCGACGTCGTCGGTGGCAGCCGCCTGGCTAATATCCAATTGGCAGACTACATCGACCACGAATATTTGGCCGGTAGCCCGTTCATGGTCCAACACTCCGTGATGACCCCGGACACGCAGCCCGGTCAAGCTGATGGTACCCATGTTATTGGGTGGCTCGGCCGGCAGCTATAGTTTTGACGGCATCAACATTGGGAATGATCGAATGCACACGTACTGCCCACACACCCTGATCAGCCACCTGGGCGGTAATAGCCGCGGTGGCATGATCTCGCT
Organism: Candidatus Yaniella excrementigallinarum; assembly: GCA_019113675.1. Taxonomy (GTDB): domain Bacteria; phylum Actinomycetota; class Actinomycetes; order Actinomycetales; family Micrococcaceae; genus Yaniella; species Yaniella excrementigallinarum. Next base: position 20,119 of record DXHA01000022.1, on the reverse strand, counting down.
GCCGTGGTTCCACCGGATCAGCTGGGTCCTCGGCCAACATTTTGCCAAGAAAGCGTTTACGTGATGCACCTATAAGAAGCGGAAGGCCAAGCTTGTCGAATGCTTCAAGATTCTTCAGCAGTTGCCAGTTCTGGTCCCCCGATTTCGAAAAGCCCAGGCCCGGATCGACAATCAGTTGCTCCTTTTTCACACCCGCGGCAATAAAGTCGTCCACAACCTGTTGGGTTTCAGCCACCACGTCGGCTACCAAATCGTCATAATCGGTCAGCGCGTCCATGGTCTTAGAGTTACCGCGGTTATGCATCACAACATAGTGGGCACCGGTTTGGGCAATCAGCTCGGGCATTTCGGCCTCATAATTGAGCCCCGAGACATCGTTAATCATGACCTCACCGTATTCCAGTGCAGCACGAGCAGTCTGGGTGTGCCGGGTATCGACCGATACGTACACACCGGCCTTTACCAAGGCCTCCACAACAGGCAGAATCCGGGCTTGTTCTTCCTCTGGGCTAATTTCCTCGGTCCCCGGGGCCGTGGATTCCCCACCGACGTCGATAATGTCAGCACCGGCATAATGCATCCGCAACCCGTGATCGATGGCCTTGGAAGCAGCCAAGTTTTCCCCGCCGTCGGAAAATGAATTATCGGTCACGTTCAGGATGCCCATGACCAGGGTGCGATCGGTTGGCAAATCCGTAAATGTTTTACGCGTCGCTTTACGAATCACCGATAGGGGGCCCGTAGCCGGACCGGTTCCTGGGACAGCTCCAATAGACATGGGGAAATCCTTCCTCGTAGACAAACCTCTGCCGGGCTTAGTGTACCCCGGCGTTAAGAATCAGACTCATGGCCTCATTACGGGTCGATGGCTCACGCAACTGACCGCGCACCGCCGATGTGACCGTCTTTGCATGTGGTTTTTGTACCCCGCGCATCGACATACACATGTGCTCCGCCGAGATCACCACGATGGCCCCGGCCGGATCCAAGTGGCCCATAATTGCCTCAACAATTTGGGTTGTCAGACGTTCTTGTACTTGCGGACGACGCGCATAGAGTTCCACCAGCCTCGCCAGCTTGGACAACCCGGTTACTTTGCCCTCAGCCGAAGGGATATACCCGATATGGGCTTTCCCGTGGAATGGCACCAGGTGATGCTCACACATCGAATAAAACTCGATATCTTTGACCAACACCATTTCTTCATGCGAAATGTCAAAAGTGGTGCCCAAAAGTTCGGCCGGATCATGGGCTAGTCCGGCAAAGAATTCCTCATACGCCCGGGCCACCCGTGCCGGGGTGTCGATTAGACCCTCACGATCTGGGTCCTCTCCCACGGCCAACAGAATCTCGCGAACCGCAGCTTCGATTCGGGGATGATCAAACATTTAGCGCTCCTGCTCAGCACCGCGGGAGACGTCGTCGACGTCGTCTGTGGTATCTGTTGGGGTATCAGAGTACCTGGGTTTATCGGTGGCCGTTCCCGCTGGCATCTCAACCGGCGGGATTTCCGATACCGGACGGTCCTGATGAAACAACCAGGTATCGCGGGGCGCATATTTACGCACGTTGGTAAAAATTTCCGCCAACTCGTGACGATTCAAGGTTTCCTCTTCCAATAACCTGGCGGCCAAGTTATCCAGAATGTCCCGGTTTTCGGTCAAAATCCAGTAGGCCTCCCCGTGGGCGGTGTCCATCAGCTTGCGGACCTCTTCATCCACCACAAACGCCAGCTCGTCGGAGAAGTCTCGTCCCGAAGCCATTTCACGACCTAAAAACGGCTCATCGTCGGCAGAGCCCAGTTTCACGGTCCCCACCCGGGCCGACATACCGTACTCGGTTACCATCTTTCGAGCAGTTTCAGTTGCTTTAGTAATGTCGTTGGACGCGCCCGTGGAAGGATCATGGAAGACAACTTCCTCAGCCACTCGGCCGCCCATCGCGTAGGCCAACTGGTCCAACAGCTCGTTTCGGGTCACCGAATATTTATCCTCTTCTGGTACCACCATGGTGTATCCCAAAGCCCGACCACGCGGCAAAATCGTGACCTTTGAAACCGGGGCCGAATGATTCAGTCCGGCAGCAACCAGGGCGTGACCACCCTCGTGATACGCGGTAACTTTACGTTCATGATCATTCATCAACCGGGTACGTTTTTGCGGCCCCGCCATCACCCGGTCCACCGCTTCATCCACCGCACGATTATCAATCAGATGCGCATTGGAGCGTGCCGTCAATAATGCTGCTTCGTTGAGCACATTGGCAAGATCGGCACCTGAAAAGCCCGGGGTACGCTGGGCGAGTCCGAACAGGTCAATATCTTCAACCAACGGTTTGCCCTGGGCGTGGACCTTCAAAATCTGCAGTCGGCCTTCCAACGACGGCGCCTCAACGGGCACCTGTCGATCAAAGCGACCCGGACGCAACAACGCCGGATCCAACACATCCGGGCGGTTGGTTGCGGCAATCAGAATGACATTGGTGTTTTCGTCAAAGCCATCCATTTCCACTAACAGTTGGTTCAGCGTTTGCTCTCGTTCGTCATTGCCGCCACCAACACCGGCACCACGATGACGACCCACCGCATCGATTTCATCAACAAAAATTATGGCCGGGGCATTCTTTTTTGCCTGCTCAAAGAGGTCTCGTACACGCGAAGCACCCACACCAACAAACATTTCAACAAAATCGGAACCCGAAATTGTATAGAACGGCACACCGGCTTCGCCTGCCAGTGCTCGAGCAATTAGTGTCTTACCAGTACCCGGAGGGCCATATAGCAATACACCGGTCGGGATTTTTGCCCCGACTGCTTTAAACTTCTCCGGCTCGGTCAAAAATTCTTGAATTTCGTGCAGCTCCTCGACAGCCTCGTCTGCACCGGCAACATCTTTAAAGGTCACCTGCGGAGTGTCCTTGGACATAAGTTTGGCCTGCGATTTACCAAACTTCATCATTTGGCTGCCGCCACCCTGCATGCGGGATAGGAAGAACCAGAACAACAACGCTATCAGGATGAACGGAATTAAAAAGCCCAACATCGACAATAGCCAGTTAGACTTCACCGGCTCGTCGGTGTAATCGTCCAGATCCGATTCTGCGATTGTCGACGTCACAGTCTCGGCACGGTCCGTTGAATAAAAGAAATGTACCTGCGTACCCAGGTTGCGGTCTTCATGAACATAGTCGTCCTGCAGCGTTAGGTCGACTCGATGGTCATTATCATCAAGCATCGCCTGGGTTGCCTCATCGTCCTGCAGCAGTTCAATACCCACTGAAGTGTCAACGCGGTTCGACGACGAACCTGACAATACCGGCACGATGAGCAGTAACGCTAATACTGCCAGGACGATCCAAATGATCGGTCCTTTAAAGATGTTCTTGGCTTTCACCCTTCTAAAGGTACCTGGTTCGTCAAGCATTGATCACTACGTCTCATTTCCTTTCGCAATCGGTGGAAGGTTTTCGGCCTTATCGGCACCTACCTGGAAGTTATCCACAATTGCGGTGGCCGCGGCTGTATTCAGTCTGTGGAAGCACCAAACTAAGGACAAGCCTCAAGATGAAAGGAGGTACGCGATATGCCCACACCACTGGATGCTACAACCGAAAAACAACACCAGGACGACGCCGTCCTGCCGGAGCCAACCGAAACTCAACGGCTTTTTCCCAGCTACGCCGCAACCGTACAAAGGTTACGTCAACGCTTCGGGGACTCCCTCAAAGACATGGACCCCGGCGAACTGCTGGCATTGCAATCATTGGTTAACGAGCAGTTAGAGTCCACACCAACACGGCAGCTGGTCCCCTCAGCTACTGAAACCGATGATGACACCCTAACGCTGGGCGAAGTCTCGCGAATCGCCGAAGAAAACCATCGTCGCTTTTACAATTTCCAATGTCGATTAGCCATGCTGTTGGAAGGATGGTTTGAAACAGCCGAAGCTCGCAGCGCAACGTTAGCTCATAAAGGTAATACGCCATTCAAAAATGCCCGCGACTTTCAGGCCAGACTCTTGGGGATCGATGTGACCGAAGTGGATCGTCGGATGCGAATCGCAAGCGCCAACCCCGCAAAACCCGGCGCCTCAAAAACTCGGGCGGTCAAAATCCAGCGTGCTATGGCTGACGGAAGGATTGATCCGTCGTCGGCAAACTTTATTATCGATCGTCTGCGTTCGATCCGAGCCTCTGCCAAACGTGCTGGCTCAACAGACAGCCAAGCCGATCAACTGGCGGCTACCAAGGAGGGCGAGTTTTTGGCCAAGGCGTTGCATGCCTCGCCTTCCGAAGTGCGCAAATTCGCAGACCGAGTGAAACGCAGCACCAATCGCCAATTCACAAAGCCTGGAACGCGGTTAACTCCTAAACAACTGCAATACGAGGAGGGATTGCGATTTATTTCTCCGCTGGGTGATAACCATGTTCGCCTTGACTGGGTTATGACCAAGTGGCAGTACAAACACGTGCTAGAACGATTACGACAGCAGATCAATAATCTTCGAACCCAGTTATCACGGATTCATGAAGAATCCAGTAGCGATACCAAACGACAATCCGGTGCGGAGCGCATCACGCCAGCCGATGCCGAGTATGACATACCGATGCTGTACGATAATCGCACAGCTGCACAGCGGTGGTCCCATTTCGTGTTAGATATTTTAGAAACAGGTCTTGTACTGACCAGTTTCGACTCCGGGCTAGCCCAGGAGACTATCAATACAGAACACGCCGAAGATGTTGCGCCGTCCGGGGCAGTCATTCCTGGTCTCGGACAGCTGGTCAATGTGTCACCCAGTGTGACCGTTGGGCTACAGTACGCCGATTTAGCCGGTACGTACCTAGATTTCGGTTCAGACGACCCGAACGTCAAAGCAGAAATTTCAGCGCTTATAGAAGGTCGGAAGGCTTTCCCTGAACTCTACGATTACGAAAATATGGGCATGGACTGGGCCACACTTCGCCAAATATCGTGTAATGCATCAATCATCCCGGCTGTGCTTAATTCTAAAGGTGAGCCTCTCGATGTCGGGCGAGCGCAACGATCCTTTCCAATAAGTATTCGTCGGGCCGTAATTTTACGCGATGGCGGATGCGCATACCCAAGCTGCCACATGCCACATATGCTTTCGGACATCCATCACATCGTTCACTGGCAAAATGGCGGCTCGACCTCGTTAGATAACGCCGTCATGCTATGCCGATTCCACCACAACATTATTCATCAGACCAAAGTGAAAGTGCGCCTCAATGAGAACCAATTTCCTGAATTCCTACTGGAACCCAACGCCCAGCAGGAGGCTTGGCTGCGTAACATCGTTCATCGGGGAACATAAATGAGTCGAGCCCGATGCACTAGGGGCCCGCGGTGAATTAACATCGGGCCACCACCCGACGATCACACTTTATTGGTAAACGTGTGGCGCCAGCGTGCCAAGCACATCAAGGTTGCGATATTTCTGGTCAAAATCTAGCCCATAACCGACTACGAATTCGTTCGGAATATCTCGGCCGATATATTTGACGTCAATGTCTACAGCCAGAGCCTCTGGCTTTCGGAGCAATGTCACAATTTCTACCGAAGCAGGTCCACGCGATTCGAGGTTAGTTTTCAGCCAAGACAGTGTTAGTCCCGAGTCGACAATATCTTCCACGATCAACACGTGACGGTTCATGAGATCTTCTTCAAGATCTTTGATGATTCGCACCACGCCGGAGGATTTTGTTCCAGATCCATAAGAAGATACAGCCATAAAATCCACTGTTACGTGAGTCTTCATAGCTCTGGAGAGATCAGCCATAATCATCAATGCGCCTTTGAGCACACCAACCAATAAAACTTCTTTGCCTGCATAATCCCGATCGATTTTGGCGGCAAGGTTCTGGACGATTTCGTCGATTTCCTCACGGCTGAGTAGCACTGACTCTAAATCATCTGAAACGTCTTCGGCCTTCATGGTCACTCCTCGTAGTGTCAGATTATTCGCTCGGATGTGAACGGATAACTAATAGTTTTGCATATTCTTCAGCATCTTTTTTGCGGTAGACACTCAGATGTCCCTCTAACTGAATCGGACCGGCCGATGAGGCCTTACCCACCGGTGGCCACACTAGTGTTTGGACCGCAGCTAATCGCTCCGCCGATGGTGTTGGGGCACCAAAATGTTGTACTGCAAGGGCTACAACACGACGCAGAATCGCTGGTTGCAACTTTTGTAGTTGCCGCAAAGGGAACTCTATGCATTGCTGCCCTTCAACGCCAAGCGAATGATAGGTTTGTTCTGCCAGCTGTTCAAGCACGGCAGTATCATCAGCGGCGAGCGCGGCCGTCGTCACCAATCCCGAAAACACCCCGGGGCCCAAACCCGTGTCCGGATCCAGCAGAGCCGGTAATAGATGTTGACGAACCCTGATACGGGCTATGGAATGTTCCTGGTTCATCGGATCTTCAAAGTACTGTATGCCAGCCCAGGCGCAAATCGCTTCTGTATCCTTACGAGTTAAATCTAAAAGCGGGCGACCGATGTGGATAGGCTCGTGCCCTGCTATCTTGTGGGTTCGCTGTTTTCTGATGCCAGCAATGGAACGCAAACCTGAGCCCCGGGCCAAGCCTAAAAGTACCTGTTCAGCTTGATCGTTAGCCGTGTGAGCAGTGAGCACACCGGCGGCTTGCATTGTGGTTGCTAATTCCACGAAAGCGGCATACCGGGCACGTCTTGCTGACGCTTCAAGGCCCTCACCGTGATCGCGGATTTCCAAAGCACATGTTGCCACCGGCTCTAATCCCAAACCACGGCAGAGGACTGCGGTAGCTCTTGCAACCTCGGCTGTTACTTCTTGTAGTTGATGGTCCAACACAATCGCCCCAAAAGGCGTGCCTGTGACGCGTTGGGTTTCAGCAGCTAAAACGGCTAGCGCCAAAGAATCGGCACCACCGGAAACAGCTACTGCTATTGGATGTGTCGTTGTATCAGTATCGTTGTGCCACTGGGTTGCAAAGGTTTTTAATGCGGCGATGCCGTTATGCATGGCTGCCGGCCAGGCGCTTTTGGGTGGCCACTGTGGGGGGCCTTGCGGCATGTGAGGCTGAGAGTTCGGGTTCGTCACTTTAGTAATGCGGGCAGACTTAACCCAACACGCGGGAAATCCACGCGTCGGCGTCGGTTAGTTCCTCAGCGGTCGGCAAATGTTCAGGCTTTTGCCACACCACATTGAATTGTTCTATGCCAACCTGGTCTACCACGGCTGAGACAAAGGACTGGCCTTTCTTATATTGTTTCGCTTTTGCATCGAGCCCAAAAATTTTGCGCAATAGTTGTCCAAACCATTTGAATTTCGATGAGCGTGCATCAAAACGTTCCCGGATTTCTTTGACACTAGGTACTAGTCCCGGATCAACGGCATCCATGATGACGTTAGCGTGTCCTTCAAGTAACGACATGACCCCGGTGATTTGGGCTTCTAGGCTTTTAACGCGTTCAACTTTTTGGTCACGGGTAAGCTCGCCTTCGGCTTCAGGCGCAAGGTTTGTCAAAAGGAATTCTGTGGCGATATCCAGTACGTGGTCGGCTAACCAGGGGGCCTGAGCAAATTGTGCCACGTGGGTGAGTTCGTGCAGGCTGACCCAAAAGCGAAAATCATCAGCGGGCAGCCCCAGCTCATCGCGAATCATCATCACATTCGGGGCCACCAACATGAGCCGTGGGCTGGTCCCACTGGCCTTGGCTTCATATGGTTCAAACTGGCCCAATACCTTGGTGGACAAAAAGGCTAGTACTGACCCAACCTGGGCACCAGAAAAGGCTGCCGGGGCTGATTTGCCGACGCTTTTTACAAGGTCGGGGTTCTTGTCGGCCAACCGGTTAAATGCTGGTTCTAACATGACCTGAAGTGATGCGGCGTTAACAGTGATCCATCCTGGCCGGTCAACCACGAGAATGTTGACGTCGTCTGCGACCGTTATCTCATCCCAGTGTGCCACGGCGGGTAACTTGCTAAGGCTCGCCACATGCTGGGCCGCAGCGTGTACGGCAGCACGCAAGCCTTCGGCTTCCACGATGGCATCGGTTGCGGGCACGCGTGGTCCGGGTGGGGTTAACTTGCGTCCGGTAGCAGCAGCGACGTCCTGATTAAAAATTTGCATGTGTCCATCCCATCACGTTCAATCGTTTTTACCAACGACGGGGTTAATTACTTTCCACTGCAGTTACAGTCGGTTAATGCTTCGATTAGGCCATCCTGCTCATCCCGGGCCCCGGCGTAATCTTGTCCGGCACCGGTGGTATTTACTCCAAACCAGAGCGTTCGTCCATCATCGGTGACGGTTAATCCTACGTTAGAATTTGCCACTTCTAGAGTGCCAGTTTTGGATCGCACGATTCCGGAGTAGGGGGCTTGATCCATGCGTTGCTGCATAGTCCCGTCATAACCTGCGATGGTCAGCGAGTGGAGGATTGGACGCAGGTGTTCCTGGGCCAGAATCACTTCGTAGAGCTGCATTATTGAGTTCAGGGTGGCATGATTATTTGGCGATAGCCCACTGTTATCAACGAATTCGAGAGATTCGGTGGAAATCCCCAGTCCTTCTAAAGTGTCCATGGTGGTATTGGTGGAGCCTTCAAAGTTTGGGGTGTTATCGGCTGCTATAGCAGCTTCACGTCCAAACATTTCGAGCAGCATGTTGTTGGACTGTTTCATGGCAAACTCAAGTTGTTGTCCAAGTGGTGCGGAACGAACTTCGGCGGCGGTTTCAATGTCGCTGGGTTGGTCCAGTTGACCGGAATAGCGGAACTCGATGTCAAACCCCTCAGCGGCTGCTAGGTCGGTGAGCCGTTGAGCAAATGCCCCACCGGCGTAGCTAGCGCCGTCTTCGACTGCTGTGTTGTCGTAACTGGGGTCGGAATAAAAACCGCCGTATGTGTTGAGCGGATAGATCGGTGAAACCCATCCTGAAGTCATCAGGCCGTCATTCCAAGTAGGGTGCACCCAGGGTTCGTCGTAGCGTGAGACATCGGCCCACACGTCGATTGTTTGTTGGGGGTCAGCGGTGAGCTGGTTGGAAATTTCGTCCCAGGTTTTTTGAGCTAGATCACTGAGCCCGGCATAGCCCACCGTTTCACCGGTGCCTGCACCTGTGGACAACAGTCCATCTCCTCCACCGGTCAGTACCACCCCCAGTGCGGGGTCGTAACCGGCTGATGTGGTGAACCGGTGGTCGGCGCCTAGCTGGTCGAGTGCGCTGACGGCGGTGAATAGTTTGAGTGTGGATGCTGGCACTATGGGGTCGTCGCCGCCGTTATCGTAGAGGGTTTTTCCGGTGGCGACATCGGCCACCACCATACGGTTTTTGTATTCGGTCTCGTCCATGGCATCGTCAAGTACGGTGGCCAGTTTGTCGTCGTCGGGCAGGGCTGCGTTGACGTTCACCAGTTCGGCGACATCATCGGCGGCCAGAGCGTCGTCGGTATGAGCGTCGTTATGCGGCTCGGGTGGGAATTGAATTGGTGCTTGGGCGTACACGCTTGGTTCGTGGTTGCCAGCGCCGGTGTCGGTATCGGTACTGAACACTAGCTGGCGCATGCTGTCGTACCATTCGGCTGATTGCACTTTGATCATGTCCACACTCGGGGGTGGATAGAGCCAAGCCGTGCCGCCACCGACGATGAGCCCCAGTAACACACCGAGCACCCAAGCATTCGGCCAACGGCGCTGATTTCGGGTGTGGTTTGCCCGCCGACCGGACGGTTTGGTCGCTATCATCGTGTCACCTGTCGAACTGTGTTCGCGTTAGCCTGTTTAATGTCTTTGCACCCTTCGGCACATTTTCGTGAATAACCCGTGCACGTAATAACCTTAGATCAAGCATACGCTTGCGACCGTTCTTTTCGGTGCGGCAAGCCATATCGCCAACAGATGGAGAAATAATGCACCACGACGTCACTATTGAGATCCCAGCCGGGTCGCGCGTCAAATATGAGATTAACGAAGAAACTGGTCGTTTGCACCTGGACCGTATCCTATTTACTGCCATGCAGTACCCGACCAATTATGGTTATTTTGATAATACGCTAGGTGAAGACGGCGATCCTTTGGATGCGCTGGTGTATTTGCCAGGTTTTGATCTGGTGCCCAACGTCGTGGTTGAATCCCGTCCGATTGCGATCTTTTCCATGACCGACGACGGCGGTGGCGATGATAAGTTGCTGTGTGTGCCAACCGATCCGCGTTTCGATAATATTCAAGAACTCGAAGATATCAACGAGTACCTTATCCTCGAAATTGAGCATTTCTTTACCCGCTATAAGGATCTGGAACCTGGCAAATGGGTCCGTACTGAGGGGTGGAAGGGTCGCGAAGCAGCCGAAGCTGAACTGCAGGCCTCCATACAGCGTTTCAAAGGTTAACCAGCAGTCGGATTTGCAACTAAACGCCGTGAGAGTACGCTTTCGCGGCGTTTAACTGTTTTAAACTTAAACAGCGTACCCATTGACTATTCAAAATCCCTCGCGCTATAGGTTGGGTACATGCAAGGATAGAAGCATGTTTGTTGTGAAAATGACCCAGCGCGCCACCGAGCCCACTGAACAAAATTTGCAAGCCTTGCAACAAGACTTTGCGCAACGGCTTGGTGCTGATTTTCCGGTGACACGTGCGGCAGATCCTACCGTGTACCACTCCGCTGTGGAAAGCTCTCAGCAAGTCGTCGCTATGGCGTTGCATGCCATGCGGTTGGGGCTCTGGCATGTCGGTATTGGTGTCGGTGGGGCCGCCGAAAATGGAAACGGCAAGCTTGAAGGTTCAGGGGTTAAGGCCGCCGACCTGGCGGTGTCGCTGGCTTCGAAACAAGGACAATTGGTGCCGTTGCGTATTGAGGCTGCCAAGCCGCCCCGTGGCGTAAATCCGACGCAGCTGAGCAAACATGCCCAGAGCGTTTTGCAGTTGCTTGGCCACGTCGTGTCGCGGCGTTCAACGGCCGAATGGGCCGTATTGGACCGGCTGGTGCCCGGGGTGCGCGGCCAGCAGCGTCATGTGGCACAAGAATTAGATATGACGGTCCAGGCTGTCTCACAGGCAGTTAAACGGTCGCTGTATAATACCGAGCACGATGTTCGTGCGGCGGTGAGTTTGCTGCTGGATCAAACTGACGCGGCTGTCAGTATCCAAGCCAACAGCGGATTGTCATAATCGTCGCGACGACGACGCTTTTGGCGATCGTTTAGAGCAGGGTTCGCAGTAGAGTGGCTAACCCACCATCGTGCACAGTTCCGGTAATTTCGTCGGCAATTTGTTTAACTTCGCGTGGCGCCTGGCCCATGGCGACCCCGCGTTGGGCCCACTGCAACATTTCCACGTCGTTGAACCCGTCACCGATGGCAACGGTATCTGCTTCATCGACGTGCAATATTTGACGTAGCGCTTCGAGTCCGGATGCTTTTGTTACCCCGGCACCGGCGACGTCGAGCCAGGCGTTGTTGTAGCCAACGGAATAGGTGACGCCTTGCAAGCCGAGCGATTCGATGGCGGAGGCAAATTCCCGAGTTGAGGCGCCTTGGGAGAATACGACCAGTCGTACCGCGGTGGTTTCTTGTAGTTCTTCGAAGGTTACACCGGCTGCGCGGACTCCGAAGCTGAAATCTTGAAACCGTTCGATGGACAGGTACCGGCCATCAACATCTTCGATGGCAAATTTAGCGGTTGGGATACGGTTCCGTAGGGTTTCCAGCACTGATGAGGGATCGAAAGTGCTGCGGGCAACGATTTCGAAGCCCTCCTCCAATTCTGGATCTAACCGCAGGGACACGCCTCCGTTGGAGCATACCGAGTAGCCGGAGTGTAGACCGACGTCGCGGATCACGGGCAGTGTGGCATGGAAGGCTCTTCCGGTGGCGATAAGGACGTGATGTCCGGCATCCATGACGTTAAGGATTTCGCTTCGCACTTCCGGGTACATATGACCATCGAAGTCTACAATCGTGCCGTCTACGTCCAAACACACCATCTTTTTGTTCATGACTACTAGTCAATCATGTTGCAGGCTACGGTCACGCTTCGTGGCAGATTCGAGTCACCGTGGCCTGATGGGCGGTTTAGTCGACTGGTTGTAGTACGGTTTTGCCACCCATGTATGGTTGCAACGCTTTAGGAACATTGACGGAACCATCTGGGTTTTGGTGGTTTTCCAAAATGGCAACTAACCAGCGGGTGGTGGCTAACGTGCCGTTGAGGGTTGCCGCAATGCGGGTTCCAGCGCGGGTGCCGTCGTCTTTATAGAGGCGTTGGCGTACATTGTGCCGACGGGCCTGGAAGGTAGTGCAGTTAGACGTCGAGGTCAGCTCACGGTAGGCGTTTTGGGTTGGGACCCATGCTTCGCAGTCAAATTTTCGTGCCGCTGATGGGCCGAGGTCACCGGCGGCGGTATCGATGACCCGGTAGGGCACTTCGATTTTGGCTAGCATTTCTTCTTCCCAGGCCAGAAGTCGTTGATGTTCGGCGGCGGCTTCTTCGACCGTGGTGTAGATAAACATTTCTAGTTTGTTGAACTGGTGGACCCGGATGATGCCACGGGTGTCTTTACCTGCGGCTCCGGCTTCTCGGCGGTAGCAGGTGGAGTAGCCGGCAAAACGGATCGGCCCCTCGTTGAGGTCGAGGATTTCATCGGCATAATAACCGGCTAACGCGACTTCGGAGGTGCCCACAAGGTAGAGGTCGTCTTTTTCGATCCGGTAGATTTCGTCGTCGTGTTCGACGTTAAATCCTGTACCGTTCATCACTTCTGGGCGAACCAGCGTTGGGGTGATGATGGGGGTAAATCCGGCTTCGGTGGCCTGGTCCATGCCCATTTGTGTAAGCGCCATCTCTAGTTGGGCGCCAACACCCTTGAGGAAATAGAAGCGCGATCCGGAAACTTTAGCGCCGCGTTCCATATCGATGGCGCCGAGCATTTCGCCTAGTTCGAGGTGGTCGCGGGGTGCAAAATCGAAATCGGGCAGCTGGCCGACTTCTTTGAGGACTGCGAAGTTGTCTTCGTCACCGGATGGGATACCTTCGATAATAAGGTTCGGGAAGATGTTATTGAGCTCGTCAAGTTGTTGGTCTTTGGCATCGGCCTGTGCTTGTGCAGCTTTGACATTTGCCGAGAGCTCTTTGGCTTGTGCTAGCAGTGCTTGCTTTTCTTCACCGGATGCCGGGCCAATCTTTTTAGACAGCGCGTTTTGCTCGGCCCGCAGATTTTCGAAAGCCTGCAGTGCGGCACGGCGTTCACTGTCGACGGCGATGATCTGGTCTACCAGGGACTCGTCGTCTTCGCGTGCCCGTTGCGAGGCGCGGTACAGTTCAGGGTTTTCGGCAAGGTGCTTAATGTCAATCACAGCATTCAGCCTACCCGAGGCCGGTGTCGCCTACACTTGTTGACATGGATCCGTTAACGATTGTGCTATTTGTTGTGGCATTTTGCGGCTTGGTTGCAGCTATTATCGCCACGATTGCGTGGCGTCGGGCTTTGGGCCGGGCACAGCGGGTTCGGGCAGTGAATTTGGAGCTTTCCGATCAGCTAACGCAAGCCTATGAGCTACCGCAGGTGGCTTCGACGCTGGGGGTATTAAACCGGGTGGCAGTGGTCTATAATCCCTCTAAACCTGCCGCCGAACAAGCCTGCCCGTTGGTCGCCCAGGCCTGCGCAATTTTTGGGTTGGCTGAGCCAAAGTTTTATGCAAGTGCGCCCAAAGATTCCGGGTTGGCTGCCACACAACAAGCAATCGATGACGGCGCTCAACTGATCGTGGTGGCCGGCGGTGATGGTACGGTGCGCGCGGCAGCAAAGATGTTGGTCAATACGGATGTGCACATGGGTATTATTCCAACCGGTACGGGCAACTTATTGGCCCGCAACCTGAATTTGCCGCTCAATGATGTGCATGCGTGTATTTCTATCGCTTTTAACGGTCGGGTCCGTCCGGTGGATGTGGTCTCCTTGGATGTCGTGCATGCCGATGGCGGGCGGGACAATATGGTTTCGGTGGTTATTGCCGGGGCCGGCTATGATGCCCAGATTATGCATTCGGCCTCGGATCGATTAAAGGCTGCTGCAGGCTGGTTGGCTTATACCGAAGCCGGGGTGCGACATTTGCGGGGCAAACGCCACGCCGTGTTGGTGTCTACTGATGGCGGCGAGCCGAAGCGTTATCGGGTGCGTTCAGCCATGGTGGCCAATTGTGGGTATTTGACCGGCGGGCTGAATATGTTGCCCGATGCGGTGATGGATGATGGGCTCCTGGATGTGACCCTGTTGGATCCGCGCCATCTGGTGGATTGGATTCAGGTGGCTACCGCGGCATTGACTGCCAAACGCAAAAGTCCCCGGGTTACCACGGTGCAGGCCAGAACTTGCAAACTGGTGTTTGATGAACCCCTGGTGGCACAGATCGATGGTGATCCGATCCCTAAGGTCAAAGAGATTCAAGCCGAGACTATTCCATTGTCATTAAGAGTTCGGGTGCCTGCTGACAGTACTGAAGACCAGTAGCTTCGCGGTATTTACCGGTCGAGAATGCTTTGTACCCAGGCGCGGCCGCGCTGATAGGCGTCGTCAGTGGTATAAGCCGGAATTGAGTAGGGCACTGGTTCAGCGCGCGGATAGGATCCGAGGAAACGCACCCCCGGGAACATGCGGTACAGGGCTGCGATGGCGGCTTTGACGCGTTCATCGCCCAGGTGTCCTTCCATATCGATGGAGAAGAAGTATTTGCCCAAGTATTCGCCGGTGGGTCGCGATTCGATGCGCGAGAGGTTGATGCCGCGGGTGGAAAACTGGTTCATGATTTGCACCAGCGCGCCGGGGTGGTCATCGGGCAGCGGCACGACCACCGAGGTTTTATCGGAGCCGGTACGTTCTGGCAGGCTGCCGGGGCGGGCGACGACGACAAAGCGGGTGACCGCGCCCAGGGTGTCTTCGATACCTTCGGCCAGCACGGGTACCTCAAGGCTGCGTGCCAGATGAGGGGCGCATACGGCGGCGTCATAGTCGGTGGTATCGTCCAGCAGCCCGCGGGCCCCGGCCGCAGTTGATGAGGCTTGTACGAAGTTGGCCTGGGCAATATTGGCTTCAGCCCAGCCGCGGACTTGTGCCCAAGCGTGGGTATGGGTGGCTACGCTGCGTAGTTGAGCAAGTTCGGTTGGCCCGTTGGGGCGGCCCACCAGCATAAAACTGATGGGAACTAACACTTCGCGGATGATGTGGAGTTCATCGCCGTCGGCAATTTCATCAAGGGTTGCCGACACGCCGCCCTCCACCGAGTTTTCGATCGGTACGACGGCGGCGTCGACTTCAGCTGCCCGGACATGGTTGAGCGCGGTGATAACCGAGCCGGCGGCAAGCGTTGTTGCCCGGCGAGCTTCGGGCACCCTTTGCAAGGCGGCCTCAGTGAACGTGCCTTCTGGGCCCAGATACGCAAATGATTTCATGGTTGCCTATCTTACGGCACCGTCATCACGGGGATATTTGGTTAGCGCACGATAGGGTCTTGGCCGTTTTCGGAGATCAGTGGTTTCTCGGCTTCTAACCAGGCACCGCAGCCACCAGCGACGTTGAATGCTGAGTAGCCATGCATTTCCATATACGGGGTGGCACGAGCCGAGCGGCCACCGGTCCGGCAGATGACGTAGTAGTCGGTATCAGGATCGAGCTCGTCGATGCGGATGGGTAGCTGGTCTAAAGGGATGTTGACGGCTCCGGGGATATGTCCGGCGTCGTATTCGTAGGGGTCGCGCACATCAAGTATGTGTGCGTCATCGGGTACTTCTTGGACGGTAAAAGTTTCAAAGTCACTCATGCGGCTATCGTAGGACATCAAAACGCCGAGCTGCCAGCAAAACCCATCCCATTGAGCTCAGAGACGTATAGAGTTAACCCATGACCGAAAATCACGCAATTGGCTCGTTGAGCGCAGTGCAGCTGCGCGATGCGATTGCCGCCGGAACATATACTGCACGGCAAGTTACCGAACATTTTTTGGCTGTTATAGAACAGCAGGTTGATCTTGGCGCTTTTATGGCCGTGGATGCTGATGCCGCGTTGGCTCGGGCCGATGAACTGGATGCCGCTTATGCTTCCACCGGGGTAGTCGGACCGTTGCACGGGTTGCCTATCGCATTCAAAGATACGACCAATATTTCCGGTATGGTCACCACGTTTGGTTCACAGCTGCTGGCCGATTCTCCGGTACAAACCGAGGATGACCCGGTTGCCCAGAATGCCAAGACGGCCGGTGCCGTGTTGGTGGGTAAAACTACTATCCCGGAGTTTGCGTTGTCGTGTCATTCGGATAATAGTATTTCGGATCCGGCCCGCAATCCGCGCAATCCAGAACTAACCGCCGGGGGCTCTTCCGGTGGAGCTGCCACTGCTGTAGCCGCCGGTATGCTTCCGGTTGCTCCGGGGACTGACGGCGGTGGATCGATCCGTATCCCTGCTGCTGCCACCGGTATTATTGGGCTCAAACCCGGTCGAGGAACTATTCCCACCGATGAGCAGAGCGACGACGTCACCAACCTTTCAGTCACTGGTCCCTTGGCTCGTACCGTTGAGGATGCGGCGATGCTCATGGATACTCTGGTGGATCCTACCCAGCAGCGCGGCCGGTATGTAGCCGCTGCCCAGGACGGCAAATCCTCAGCCGGACCACTAACAATTGGGTATACCACTGCGGCACCATTCCAACCAGATTTGGACATTACCCTTGCGCAGTCGGCCGTGCAGGCGCTGACCTTGGCAATCACACTGCTAAGCCGTGATGGTCTAAGCGTAGAAGAAATGTCGTTTTCCTACCCGCCGGAATATCACAAGAATTTTCAAACGGTGTGGACCACTGCCCTATCCAAGGTGCCATTACCCGAGGGTGCTGAGAATCAGCTCGAGGCCCTAACAAGAGATTTTCTGCTCCAGGCACGGTCGCGCACTGCCGAACAGTACCAGCACGCTATTGAAGACCTGAGCCAGTGGGCCGAGGATACACGCCGCATCTTTGGTGCCTACGACGTCGTTGTGACCCCGGTTTTGGCGTTTACTCCACCAAAAGTCGGCACGTTTGCGACCATGGAGCCACAGGATGATTATGAGTATCAGTGCAAATTTACCCCGTATACATCGATGATCAATGTGCTTGGTTTGCCTGCCATCTCAGTGCCGGTCAAAACCGATGACGACGGTATGTCGTGGTCAATTCAGGCCGTAGGCCGTATCGGTACGGAAGCTTCTTTGCTACGTCTAGGGGCACGGCTCGAAGCCCTAGTGGCCGGCCAAAAGCGTACAGCATAAATTGTTCGCTACTACAACAAATGTGATGACTGTTATCAGTGGTTTGTTGCCCGACAATTTATGCTGAAAGCATGTCAAAGAATTCAGAAGCTGAACTTTCTCCGCGTACGCAACGTTTTAGTGTCCTTGATGACGGGATGAATTTCCATACCCGTAAATGGGTTAAACCCGAGGATCTCAATGCCAACGGTTCGCTGTTTGGGGGCGCACTGTTGCGTTGGATTGATGAAGAAGCCGCTATTTATGCGATTCTGCAGCTGGGTAATTACCGTGCGGTGACCAAGATGATGTCGGAAATCAATTTCGTGTCTTCTGCGGTGCAGGGTGACATGATCGAAATGGGGCTAAAAGCCACGCGCTTTGGTCGCACGTCGTTGACGATGCGCGCCGAAGTGCGCAATATGATCACCCGGCAGCTAATTTTGACCATTGAAGAGATTGTGTTCGTTTCGATTGACGAACACGGTAAGCCGACACCGCACGGGTATTCGGATATTACGTATAATCGCGACCGCTTGCCCATTCGTTGAGACACCCCCAGCCCTGGGTAACGCGACCGGGGCTGAATTTCGACGTGCCGTGTGCTGCCTTGTTGCAGCGCATGAGCCACCAGACGACGACGCTTTTGGCCACCCAACACATCGGATTTCAGCCAGATCGTATTGCCGACGGTATCGGACCTCGGCTCGTACCTGAGCAAGCCCCTCCCCTGGGTCATACTGGTTTTCGGCTCGGTTTGACCACCGGTTAGGTGGTCTTATCGGTGTCTTGGGAGGATCGAGCTGGTGAAATGTCGATTTTGCCAGTTTCTGGGCTCCAGCCATCTTCCCACTTACCGGTGGCGAAATCGTAGCCTACCGGGTCTCCGTATTCGTCGGTACGCTGATACCACTGGGTGTAGTCGTCGTGGGCGGAGTCTGTGCCACCGCTGGCGCCTTCACCCGGATCGGTCGGGACTACTTGGAAAGCAAAGTCATCGCCGTATTTGTCCACGCCTTCTAGCACCGCTTGGCTCAGCGCGTTGTCTTCATACCGGTACCGCAACGCATACGGGTCGGTGCGCAGTTCTTTGACCCAGGCGATAATGATCAGCAACATCACGACGGCAAATGGTACCGCGGTAATAATGACCAGGGATTGGAGCCCTTCTAAAGCGGTTTCATCTCCGAGCAACAGCATCACCATGGCAATGCCGCCCATTACCAGTCCCCAGAACATTACGATCAGTTTTGGCGGGTCTTGTCGCCCGCGTGTGGTCAGGATCCCCATGACCACGGAGGCAGAGTCCGCGGCGGTGATGAAAAAGATCGCCAAAATGACCATGATTAGCAACGGTAACCACTCGGCATAAGGCAGGTTATCGACCAGGGTGAACAGCACTTGCGGTGCCGCCATATCGTCAGTGAATCCGGGTTTGCCTTCACGATACATCCAAATTGAAGATGCCCCCATCACCCCGTAGGCGACGAATAGTAGTGATGACGGGATGAGGATGACGCCTAAAATAAATTGGCGGATGGTCCTGCCTCGTGAAATGCGGGCGATGAAGATCCCAACGAATGGTGACCACGAAATCCACCAGGCCCAGTAGTACACGGTCCAAGTCGATTGGAAGTCTACGGTTTCTTGGCCCCACGCTCCCGAACGTGCCATCAGGTCGAAGAATGATCCAATGTATTCCATGACCGCAGAGGGCAATAGGTTGAGTAAAAATAGGGTGGGCCCAAGGAAAAATACCAGGCCCACAATGCCGATGGTGAAAACAATATTGATATTGGACAGGTACCGAATGCCTCGGGATACACCGGAGACGGCGGAGATGACGAAACCGACCATTAGGGCGGCGATAATTATCGCTAATACGGTGTTGGTAATGTCGGAGACGCCGGCGACGATGGTCACGCCTTCCCCGATTTGTAACGCCGCAATACCGAGTGCCGCAGCGGTGCCGAAAAGCGTGGCAATGATCGCGAAAATGTCAATGAGTCTGCCAGCTAATCCATCGGTTTGGCGTTCACCAAAGATTCTGCGGAAAATCGATGACATCAGCAAGGTGCGGCCACGCCGGTAACCAACATAGGCGACAGCACCACCCACCAACGCATACATGGCCCAGGCGTGAAAACCCCAGTGGAAGTAGGTTTGGGCCAGGGCAAACTGCATCGCCTCGGTGGATTCGGGGGCGTTGGTCATCGGGGGTGGGTCAATGAAATAGGTCAGCGGTTCTGCCGGGCCCCAGAACATCACCCCGATGCCCAGGCCGGCGGCAAATAGCATCGCAACCCAGGAGAAGGTAGAAAATTCTGGTTTTTCACCGTCTTTGCCCAGTGGTATTTTGCCATAACGGGTGATGGCAAGGGCCAGCAGACTAAATAGCACTATGGTGGCCACCGCGCTAAATAGCCAGCTGAGGTTGGTCGTCACCCAGGTGTAGGCGGCGTCTGCCACGCGACCCACGTTATCGGGGCTAACTAAACCCCAGATGACAAAGGCGACGGTGAGTACACCAGCAACACAAAAGACAATTTTATCTACGCTATACCGACGACGCTGCTCGTCGAGGCTGATGCCGGGTACCAAGACCGGGTGAATATTATGCGGATATTTGGGCCGAGAGTAGTCCCAAGAGCCAACGGATTTGCCGGCCTGTCTGCCTACCCGCTTGGCGTCATCTTTTAGGCTATCCCGTTCTGCTGGCGGTTTCTCAGCCATGAAATAGCACCTCGCTATGCTGTGCAGCGTTCATTGATAATCGGCAAACATAGCAAGGCTAACCGACTTGGGGTCAAACAGGTAGTCAGTTTCAAA
>DXHA01000021.1 GCA_019113675.1 Candidatus Yaniella excrementigallinarum | reverse complement strand
GATAATAATGGACCGGTAACCGTTGGTTACCGGTTCATTTATATTTGGGCTACAAACTATCTGCCAAAGCGCCGGCCTAAGGACTGGGCTCGAGCAGCAATGCCCCACTTAGTGACATTGGTGAAAGCTTCGGCAACAATATCGCCAGACATCTTCGATTCACCAAATTCACGCTCCCTGAAGGTGATCGGTACTTCTACGATGCGCTTGCCTAACCGTGCTGTTCGAAATGTCATATCTACTTGGAACCCGTAGCCCTTGGACTGGATGGCGCTTAAATCCATATCTTCTAAGGTTGTTGCTCGGTACGCGCGGAACCCTGCAGTAACGTCGGTCAAGCGAAGACCAAGCAGAATCTGCGGATATAGTGAACCACCCAGTGACAACAGTTTGCGGTGCCAAGGCCAATTGACCACCTTACCCCCGGGCACTCGACGCGAACCAATAACTAGATCTGCTGAGTCGATTGCTTGTAGCAAGCGCGGTAATTCTTCCGGCTGGTGAGAGCCATCAGCATCCATCTCTACCAGCACGTCATAATCGCGGTGCAAACCCCAACGGAAGCCGGCAATATATGCTCCGCCCAGCCCATCTTTAATTTGGCGGTGCAGGACAAAAACGTGCTCGTCCTTGCCCGCTTGTGCATCAGCCCAAACGCCAGTACCGTCGGGTGAATTATCATCTACCACTAGTACATCAGATTCCGGTACGGATGTACGCAAGCGTTGTAGGGTCCCCGGTAACGATTCTGCTTCGTTATATGTAGGGATGATTGTCAGTACGCGCAAAAGTCGTCCTTTTCAGTTCAAGAGCCTGACCCGGTCAGTGCAGACCTGTCATAAATTACGGTAAGCCAATTGGTAATGGCTAAACGATGTTGCCATGTCGTATACGTAGTTCTAATTGTGGTCGCTGTGTCGACGAGGACAATATCGGTAGCAATGCGCTGCCTGCGCGTTTATCTGTTGACCAGTGTGCAGCTTGGATGTCTGGAGCTTGGACACCGAGCTCTTCGGCTCGCCAGATATTTACGTCAGCCGGTGATCCTACTGCGATCCGCCCAGCTGCCATATGCTCTTGGGCAATTTGGCTTGGCCAGACTCGAACTCCATCGCGCGATACTGTGTTGAAAGCAGCACGAGTCGAAAGCCGTTGTGCTTCGTCTTCGTGTTCGATCAGCGCCGTCACAAGATCCCAAATGGAGCCGGACCACCGGCCTGTCCCGGTGGCAACATGTATACCGTTTGCAATAAGTGAGGCAACTGGGGCATGAATTCTCGGGGTGTCAGCGTCAATATCAGGTACCACAGTTACTGAGGCATGTACCGACCCAAGCCGATCAATAAGGCGTTCAGTAATGGTGTGGTTGGCCAGAATTCTATGGCGGCTGCGCATTAACGATGTGTTAGATTGTTGCTCCAGCGCAGCTAGGATATCGTCTAGCTGTTGTACATCTGCAGACTCAATGAGCAGTTGTGTAGGTGGACTTATTTCAGCCAAGATGTCCTTTAGTTGACTCACCTCTTCACCGCTCACATAGATTCCATCGGCATCTGACCTATCTTCATTAACCGGGGCATAATACACCCCCGTTTCAGTTGGCTCTCTGGTGCTTAGTGCAACTCGGGTATCGGTGGCTGAAATGGGGTGGGTCGAAAACCCATCGATAAAGGCGGGTGTAACTAAGGCCTGGTCAAGGTCGCGAGCCTCTATGGGGCCAGAAACCGTAGCTGCGACAAGTTGTTGCCCGGCCGCATCAGAACCTAACCATGCAATAACCCCGTTATCGGCGTGCAAGGCATTGGCGTAGGGTTCGGAAACCGAGTGAATATATCCGTTGGTTAATAGCAAGCTGGTCGTCACTAATCCAGTTCCAGTCGTTCAATAGCGTTGTACTCGTCAGTGTCTTCAGAGGCTTCGGGCAAGTGGACTGCTGAAGAATAAGCCACAATACCACGGTTGACTAGGTCTTTTGCCCTTCGACAACGGCGTGCCAGATCAGGGTGTGTATCATCTAAGGTCGCAAGTTGGTCCAAAAGGTCTATTACTTGGCGTGCCCAACGTACGAAGTCTCCAGGCGCCATGTCGGAACCTGTAAGAGAGGCAAGCAGTTCTTGACCGCGAACCCAGCGCACTATCGGCCATATCAAACCTGGATGAGGCTGGGCCGTGACAACGAGATCTGCCTGCCGTTCGGCCTGTTGCAATTTGTACCAGTGTTCGTCGACGATATCCAGAGCACCCTGGAGCATGTCGGTGGGCATGGCCGGTTGAAATACCTGTTCTTCGGTTGAAGATTCGAACACTAACAGAGCTGCCAGGCCAGCAAGGTCCTCGGGTGACATTTCATCCATCAAGCCGCTTTGCAATAATAGGGACACTAGCAGGTCGCGGTCCCCATAAATACGGCGCAGGCTTTGGCCGGGTTCAGTAACGTGATCATCCTTGACATAACCGTAATCGGTTAGGAGGGTAATAATACGGTCGAAAGTTCGGGCAATGGTATTAGTGCGCCCTTGGATTTTAGCAATGTTCTTGTCGGTTTGTCCCCGAAGTTTATACCAACGGTTTGCCCAGGTTTGGTGGGTTTCACGGTCCGGGCACCCATGGCAGGGGTGTGCATGAAGCTGTGTGCGCAGCTCTTCAACGCGAGCTAGGTCGTACTCATCGTTATAGCGGAACCCTACGGGTTGTTTCCCATCAGAAATAGGTGGGCGCTGCTGGCTGATGGCACCGTGCATCCAACCGGCAATATTTTTTCGGTGCTTGGGCGATTTGGTGAGTAACTTGCGAGGTAGATCTACGCCGGCAAACGGAATAAGCGGTTCACCCATTTCGTCTGTTGAAACGCGACGCAACTGTCCTTTAGCAGTCACTACCCCAACCCGGGGGTTCGTAGGGTTACCGGCAGCTGAAACCACTACACATGTGCCAAGATTACGCGAACCTTGCACATCGACAATATCTCCGACAGCCAGTTTATTTAACGACTCCATAATTGCACGACGCCGTAACCGGTTCCGTGATCGTGAGGCAGCGGTTTCCGCTTTGGATAGTTCGTGACGGAGCCGCGCGTATTGGGTAAAGTCGCCCAGATGGCACTGCATGGCCTCTTCATATCCCGACAGAGACCGCTCTTGGCGCTGTACTTCCTGCGCCAAACCAACCACAGATCGATCCGCCTGAAATTGTGCAAACGAAGATTCTAATATGTTGCGGGACCGATCGTGACCAAATTGAGCCAATAGGTTTACAGCCATATTGTAGGTGGGTTTAAACGAAGAATTTAACGGATAGGTACGACGTGCGGCTAGGCCCGCAACAGCCGCTGGGTCAAGCCCCGGTTGCCACATCACCACGGCATGGCCTTCAATATCTATCCCCCGTCGTCCGGCACGACCGGTTAGCTGGGTGTACTCCCCCGGTGTAATGTCCTTATGTGATTCGCCGTCAAATTTGACCAGCCGTTCAATTACCACGGTCCGCGCAGGCATATTAATACCCAATGCTAGGGTTTCGGTGGCAAAAACTACTTTAATCAGACCGGCTGCAAATAGCTCTTCGACAATTTCTTTGAACAGCGGCAGCAACCCTGCGTGGTGAGCAGCAAACCCGCGACGTAGACCGTCACGAAAGCCCCAAAAACCAAGAGCATCCCGATCTTGTTCCGCCAGGACAAGGGCGGCACGGTCCGCGATTTCTAGGATCTGGTTCTTTTCTGTACCGGTTGTCAGATCTAGGCCAGCTTGCAAGCATTGTTCAACTGCTGCATCACAACCGTTGCGAGAGAAAATAAAGCCGATACACGGTAATAAACTTTCCCGCGATAATGTTCGAACCATCTGTGGTCGGGAGACACGTAAATCTTTACGTTTGGATGGTGCACGGTCTCGGGCGTTCTTAGTCGCCTGGAAATCTGATTGCCGACGTTCACTTTGTCGCCGACCGCCACGTGTGCGCTGTCGAGTGCGACGTCCAGGCCTGCCCCAGTCATTAGCTTGGACGTCGCGGCGGGCCGACTCAGCAAGTTGTGCTAGGTCCGGGTTGACACGTGTGGTTTCTCCATCTCCACTCATGGAAAATAGGTCGTAGAGTTGTGATCCGACCATGACGTGTTGCCATAGTGGTACGGGACGGTGTTCAGAAACTACCACCGTTGTAGAACCACGTACGGTATCCAGCCAAGCACCAAATTCTTCTGCATTAGATACCGTTGCCGATAACGCAACCACTTGAACGGACTCGGCTAAGTGAATGATTACTTCTTCCCAGACTGCCCCGCGGAACCTATCGGCCAGGTAGTGGACTTCGTCCATGACTACATATCCCAAATTTTCTAGAGCACTGGAATCGGCATACAGCATGTTTCGTAGTACTTCGGTTGTCATGACTACGATTTGGGCATTTGGGTTGCGAGAAGTATCCCCGGTAAGTAATCCGACCTTATCGTGACCATGAGTTGCGACTAGATCGGTGTATTTTTGATTACTTAAAGCTTTGATGGGTGTGGTATAGAAAGCTTTTTTGCCTTGGGCAAGTGCTAGGTGAATTGCAAATTCTGCGACAACGGTTTTTCCGGCACCGGTGGGCGCTGCAACAAGTACGGCATGGCCTTCTTCAAGATATTGGGAAGCTTCATATTGGAATTCGTCCATGGGGAATTCCAAGGTGGTTGAGAATTTTCCCAATTCTGTTTTTGCGTGCTCGGCGCGCCTTCTAGAAGCTGCGTAGCGTTCCGATGGAGAAAGTTCTTCATGCTGAGGATCAGGTGAATCGGCGCACATAGGCGCAACTTTAGTCATCAAAGTCGGATTCAGACAGGGGCTGTGCCCCACGCTGAATCTCAGCTTCACCTATGGTGCCTTCTTTAGCTAGCTTTTTGTCGCGACGCCGGTCATTTAGCAAACATATACTGAGCGCTATTGCAAATAACAGCGCCAGTGGTGCCCCCAAATAAAACATCGTCATTACATCAGAGCCTGGTGCTCCCATGGCAGCTACGACCGCTATCAAAAATACTGAAATGCGCCAGTGTTTCAGCATGGTCTTACCTTGCAGAACGCCGACCATGTTTAACCCGACTAGGATCACTGGAATAACTAAGGCGATACCGAAGGCCAACAACAGCCGGGTGACAAACGGAATATAGACTGTGGCAAGCACCCTGTGGGCACTGCCATCCGGGGTCAGCGAGGTAAAGAACGCCATGGCTTGGGGCAAAGCGTACCAACCGAGACCGATGCCAACGATAAATAACGGTACTGCCGCAGCAATGAACCCCATAGTGTAGTGACGCTCATTTTTACGGAGCCCCGGCACAATAAACGCCCAAATTTGATACAACCAAATCGGCGAAGACAAAATCAGCCCAATAAATAAGGCGACTTGCAACATAATATCGAAAGGTTGTGCCACCGATGAGAAGACTATTTCAACCGGTGCGTCTTTTGTTGATAGTCGCGTAATAGGCTCAGTCAGAATGGAAAACGCTGGCTTATAGACAATAAAACCTACAACTGTCCCCAGAACTATTGCTATTGCTGCTTTGAAAAAACGATTGCGTAACTCCCTGAGGTGTTCACGCAGTGACATTTTCCCTTCGGGCGACTTTGGGCGTTTTTTACGTCTCTTTTTCGTTGTTGAGCGACCCTGGTCAGTGGAAGTCATAGACTCAGCAATAAGCTATTTTGAGGGCTGTTCTTCTGAATCTGGTTTCGCGGTATTTTCGCTGTTAGAAATCACAGTGCCTTCAACCGGTGTTGTACCGTCTTGGCTTTCAGATTCTTGGGCATTGTCCTGTTTGGTAGTGCTGTCCTCAGTTTTCATCTCTTTAACTTCAGATTTAAGAATACGCATGGATTGTCCCATGTTGCGTGCCATCTTTGGCAGCTTATTGGCGCCGAAGAGCAAAAAAGCCAGCACGATTAGCACAAGGAGAATGACTGGGTTCCTGAAGAGTTGCATGGTCAACCTTTCTATACAGTTGGCTCCATTGTACAACTGGAATCCAACTTATTGAGCAGACTCCTGCTGACCGGTAACGGCATCGTGAGTCATTTGCCAAATAGTGTCGCGAACCGTCTGTGGTTGCACCACAACGATCTGTCCAGCATGAGTCATTAACAAGTCTAACAACGCTGACATTGATTGGAATGCGAGTTCAGCAAACATCGAACCATCTGAAGCGATAGCCCTCGCAGATGGATGATACGGTCCCAGCGCATCCCGCGATCGATGCGTTACATGCAAAATTACACTTAGGCCAAGTGTTTCGGCGTCCGGGGCAATGTCCTCGGTAGAAAACCTATGACGTGCTGGGTCAAAATATTCATCGGTCTCAGTTGACTCACCCACTCGATCCAATCTAAAAGTTCGATAATCGCGGGTCTGTCTGCACCAGGCGCGTATATACCCGTGGCCTGAAGCATATAGTAACTGTATCGGCTCAATTTCCCGGGTGCTTATCGAGCCGGAAGACTTCGAATAGTACGTGATAGTTACAACTCTGTGAGATTGGGCTGCTTGATGGAGACGCTTGGCTAACTCGTCGTCCTCCCCCAAGCTGAGGTCAGGATGAATCACCGAGTCTGAATTACCTATCTGCGGGTCTACGGTATCGATGGCATCGCGCAGTTTCACTCCTAAAGACTCCGCCGCCATGCGTTGTGTCAGGTCAATGCCCGGTATAGTTTCAACTGCTTGAAGTCCCGATAGTAGTCCAAGAGCTTCAGGGGCAGAGAGCTGCCAAGGTTGGGCTAAGAGTTCTGCATTAAAAATTTCTACCGGATCGGCCTGTGGGTCCAATTCGAATTGGCCTCCGGCAAAGTCTATTTCAGGCAGACCCCAGAATTGCATGGCGGTTAGATCATCGGTCAGAGTCTGCTCGTTGATTCCGAAACGTTGACGCAAATGAGCCCTGGATAATACTCCGCCATGCTGATTGATTACGGCAACAATCCCTAAACGTCGTGCTATAACGTCTTTATCACTTGTCCTGCGACGGGACCGAGTCACTGGGGTCAACTTGGGTATTGAAAAGGCTGGGGTGCCCTGGTGAGCGTCGCGGACTATGACCGTGAGATCATCGACGAGTTCAGCTAATTCTAAGTTGCTGCTGACATCGACGCGGGCGCTGTTGGTTAATGCTGCTATTTGCGCTGCCGTCTTAAGCGGGTCTTGGTATTTGATATATAAAAGGTCCCATCCGATTTGCTGTTCGATAACGTTGGCACGAACACGCAAACTCGAAAGAGTATCGGCAGCGATCCAGACCTTCGCCTCGCCACCGGACTGATTGGTTCTGAGACGCTGACGGATGTTGTTGATATCAAAATTTTCTGGACGCTGTGAGGTCTGTTCTATGCCCTGGAGTACATCATGCGATAGTTGCGTGATGGTATTTGACTCAATGCGAGACAGTCGGAAAGTTCGCTCATCAGCACGGTCTAAGTCCCAACCCACCACGTACCAGTGCTGGTGTGCCATGAGCACGGCCCAGGGACGTAGACGCCGGTATGCGATGTCTTGACGCCCGACTGTTCGGTAACGAAATCGAATGGGATTCTGTTCTCGTGCCGCAGACACTAGCTCAGTCAGCAGGGTCTGGCTTGGTGCAAGTTGGGCACCCACAATAGGCCGAACGGTAGGTTGCGCTGCGGTGATTCGAGTTAGTGCAGTGTAAATAGCATTTTCAACCGGTGTTTTCGTCCATAACGCACGCGCCTGGTGTAGCGCGAGAATCTCTTCTTCAGTTAGCGCTAGTTCAGGTAGATACAGTCGTTCGTGGTCGATGACATAGACGTCTTCGGCGGAGTTGTCAGGATGCCATTGCACCGGAACACCAATCGCGGTTAGTGCCTCTTTATCACGTGAAAATTGACGTTGCTTTGCTGCAGAGCTCGTGTCCTGGTGATCGTAGAGGTAGCTAAAGATTTCGTCTTTGGTGCGTCCGGTTGCTCCGGCTTCCAAAAGTAGCCAGAGCAGCGAAACTATGCGTTCCGCAGAGCGGGACACTACGAACGGACCTCCACGAGATCAACCACAAAAATTAAGGTTTCGTTTGGACCAATGTCGGCGCCAGCACCGTTTTCACCATAGGCAAGGTGGGGTGGGATTTCTAAACGACGACGACCGCCAGCTTTCATGCCCAACAGTCCCTGGTCCCAACCGGTAATAACCTGTCCGATACCTGCGGTGAATTCTAGGGGCTGGCCGCGGTTCCAAGAGGCATCGAATTCGGCCCCGGTGGACCAGGCCACTCCGACATAATGACATGAGATAGGCGCCCCGGGGGTGACTTCTTTTCCGGTTCCTTGGATGATGTCTTCGATAATTAGGTCTTGTGGTGGGGTATCGCCGGGAAAATCGATTTCGGGGCGGCTACGGTCAAGTTCGCGTTTACCAAATGACATAAGTCTCCTTGTTGATGGTTACAGTGTTCTGAAGGCTAATCAGTCTCTGCTGCGTCGTCACCGGCAATGGGATCCGCCGAGTGTAGGATATCGACGACAAACACTAATGTTTCGTTGGGTTCAATACCTTCGGTGCCAGCTTCTCCGTAGGCTTGTTCTGGTGGGATAGATAAAATCAGTTGCGAGCCGACTTTCTGGCCCGCCATACCTTCTTGCCAACCCGGAATGACTTGGTCTAACCCGAAGTTTATTGGCTTACCAGTGTTGTCCTCTCCCCAAGAAGAATCAAATTCTTCTCCATCTGACCAGGAAATTCCGCGGTATTGTACGGTTACATTGGAATCTTCTTGCACTTCTGGGCCATCGCCTTGTTTCAGTACATCAACCACAAGATCTTCTGAAGGTTCGCCTTCTGGGGTTTCGATAATCGGAGCTTGGGTTTCTTCATCGAGACTGACTTGTGGCAACTTGGTGTCGAGCTCTGTGGTGTCAACTGGCTCTCCGGTGGCGTGGTTGGGTATCACGCTTTCGATGTGCATAATATCCAATTGCGCAGGGTAATCCTCCCCTAGCGTGTCGGCAGGCATATAAAATGCTATATCTGAACCAAGAGCAGCACCTTCAAGTATGTCATGGACTTGTGGGAATTGTGAAGCCAAATCGTCGTTGACGGAAGTCACCGATCCACCAGCATTGAAATCTTGTGCACGGACCTCTTGGCTTTCAACATCCACGCTGGCCGTTAGAAGTTGAATCATGTCACCGTTTTTAACGGCGTCGCCGTCACCTTCGTCAATGATCCATGCGGCAGGCTGTTCTAGATCGAGGTCGCCGTCGATATTAACTTCTTCGGTGTCATCCGAGATGTCATAGGAGATGTCCACATCTGGATCGACGCCGGACTCCTGGGATCCCTCGTTATCAGACCCGCATGCGGTCAGGGTAAGTGCGGCAGTAAGAACGATACCTGCCGTGGCGACCAGATTGGAACGGCTGTGTTTGGTTGACATGTGTTTCCTTGTGGTTGGTGGTTGAGCCGTCCAATAGTTTAGCCGATTAGCAATTCTTAGAGGTCGGCCCCTGAGACTTTAGCAAACAGCTCATTGACAATTGAAATATCCGTTTCGAATGGGTTGCGCACGTATAAGGTCTGCATGGGATAGTCAGTGAGTTTCATATGCGTCCAATCCATTGAATAGTCCATACCAAGAGCTCGAGCAGAATTAATAAACCGATGACGTAGCAGGGCTCGTGTAGTAGCTGGCGGATTTTTATATGCCGCCTCTACCTGCGCATCGGTGAGTACTCGGGTGGCCGCTCCCCTGGTTTGCAAGAGATTGAATAGCCCGCGTTTCGGGTGGATATCGTGATAGGACATATCCAATTGCACCAGGCGGGCTGCATTCCAATCGAGGTTATTTTTGGTGGCATAGGCGTTCAAAAACTTGTGTTTGATGGCCCAGTCCACTTCAGTGTCGATGCTGGAATAGTTCTGACTGCGAATTGCCTGCAGGGTACGGGCCCAAAGATCCAGGATTTGGGGCAGAAATTTATGGTGCGCACCGTGATCTGCCACAAAGTCTTGGGCTTGTGTTAGGTAAAATTCTTGAATTTCTAGCGCCGTCATAGTGCGGCCACCCACGAGTTCTAACCGGGTATTTCCCGTTAAGTCATGCGATACGTGACGGATTGCTCGAACAGGGTGAGCCAATTGTAGGTTGGCTAAGGGTTTGCCGGATTCAATGATGCGTAACAATAGATCCGTTGTGCCAAACCGCAGCAACTGCGTGGTTTCAGACATATTCGAGTCCCCAACGATGACGTGTAGTCGTCGGTAGGTTGAGGATTCTGCATGCGGTTCGTCACGCGTGTTGATCATCGGTCTAGCTCGAGTAGACGACGAGGAGATGGCTTCGTGCATGTAATCGGCGCGTTGTGAGAAAGCAAAGTGTGGTTCTGCATACGTGGGGAACTGATCAAATAGCGGTAGCGCCGTTGGATCTGGGATGACTACCCCATTGCCAGAAATTAGTTGTCGGGTAACCAAAAAAGGGAGGAGAGCTTCGGTGAGCCGTCGGTATTGGGTGCTGCGCTGAATCAGATAGTTTTCGTGACTACCATAAGAATTGCCTAGCGAATCAGCATTGTTACGATATAAGTAAATATCACCGTCGAAACCATCGGCAGCCATGGCTTGTTCGGCTTGTTTTACCAAGTGGTGCATAATAGCATCACCGGCAGCGTCACTGGCGATCAGTTCATCAACGCGAGTCGTTTCAGCCGTGGCGTATTCAGGATGGGAACCTACATCTAGGTAGAGGCGTGACCCATTGGAAATAAATACGTTGGAGGAATTGCCCCAGTTGATCACGGGTTTGAACATGTACCGTGCTACTTCGTCTGGGGCCAAGGGTCGTTTGGTGGGATGCACAGCGTGTACACCGTATTCGGTTTCCAAACCCATGATGCGGGTATCCAAAAGTTGCTCCTAAAACGCGTAGGGCCCCTTACCGGTTAAAAGCTCGGTATTAGCCCGCAGTGATTGGTTGGAGTTACTGTCCACCTTTTTGGACAAAACCCTGCACGAATTCTTCGGCATTAACTTCAAGGACATCATCAATTTCATCCAATAAGGAATCCAAATCTGATGTTTGGGCTGCAGCGGAACCAGGTGCCGGTGTACCGTCTGGTAGCGGATCTGGAATATAGTTGTCTTCTTCATGCTGCTGACGTGATTGTCGTGGCTGTTCTTGTGCCATTTCTGCTCCTTGATACTGGCTTAACGGTGACCGATAGCTCTATACGGTTGTAATTGTTTTAACAGCTGTGTTAGTTCTGCATGATTTGCCGAAGTGTCGTCGAGACTAATTTGCGGTAGCTCTGGGTCGAGCAGTCCGTGCAGCGCATCTGCGGTTGCCGAAAGCGGTTCCGGAAAATGAAAACGATGTATCGGGCCGGTACGGAAAGGACGTACTAATACCGTCTCCCAGGACACTCCTGCCAGGTGAGCACCAAACCGCTCTATCAGCCGGCCTCGCGCCCAAGCTCTGGTAGTAGTCGGCGGAAAGTTGATGGCATGTTGTATTTGCTCGTTGTTTACAATGGTGCGCATCGCACCGCGGGCAACCAGGGTGTGGTAAAGACCTTTGTCTTGCCGTAGATCTGCCCACTGGAGGTCTAACATTCCCAGTTTGGCGTTTGACCAGTCCAGACCGTGTCGTTCTCGCATGCCGTTGAGTAATTGGTATTTGGCTATCCAATCGAGTCGATCTGCAAGTTTGGCTGGGTTATGCTCCAATAAGTCTAAAACTTGTGCCCAGGCATTAACTACGTCAACGGTTTGTTGATCGTCAATATGGTATCTATCAATGTAGGCCTGTGCTGCTTGTTGATAGATACGTTGGATGTCGATGGCCGTCATCCAGCCACGGCCGTTGACTAATACTTGTGTTTGCAGCGAAGGGTCGTGCGAAATATCTTGTAGGGCCTGTACCGGTTCCGCCAGCTCGACCATGGGTAGCTCGCCTAATTCAATCATGGATAACACTAGCGAGGTCATTCCCACCCGCAACCATGTTGAGTATTGCGACAGGTTGGCGTCTCCGATGATGACATGTAATCGACGATAGGCATCGGGCCTGGCATGTGGCTCATCGCGAGCATTAACGATAGGACGCCGGATCGTAGTTTCAAGCCCGACCTCTTCTTCAAAGAAATCGGCTCGTTGCGAGATCTGAAATCCGGCACGCTCATTACGGCTGCCAATGCCTACTCGACCTGCCCCCGTAATAATTTGTCTAGTGGTAAAAAACCCGAGAATAAATTCTGTGAGCTCATCGAAATCCAGCTGCCTGGCCACTAAGTAATTTTCATGTGCTCCATAAGAAACCGATTTGGAATCTGTATTGTTTTTGTACAGTAGCAGACGCGCGCCATCTTGGGCCGAGGCAACGTGGTCTGCTGCCTGCTGTGCTATCCGGTCTCCAGCCTGGTCCCAAATCACTGCGTCCAATGGGTTGGTGGTCTCTGGCGATGAGAATTCCGGGTGAGCATGGTCAACATAGAACCGTGCACCGTTTGGCAAGATGAGATTGACCAACATGTGCAGCTCCTGACCGTCATCGTTGACGAGCGCTTGATCAGTCAGCTGAGACGGGTGGGCAATAGATCGAGGCATTTGCCAGCCGCGCGCATCCAATAACGGTGATTCTTCGTTGTAGTCCCATTCAGTACTGGCCACGTTTGTACCATCGAGGGATAATTTGTGACCATAGGAATTAATAAGTTCCAGTGACATGACTGAATGCGACGCATCTTCGTGGCTTGGTGCGTGAATACCAAATTCAGTTTCCAAGCCGACTACCCGGTGCACGCCGTAACCGGCTGTTGGACGGTTGGCTGGAAACTTCGCAGCCAACGATGCTGGAACCAACGACACAGATGTCATCGAAGTATCCTTATCCATTCTGTAATACACGCAAAGCTACCGCTTGTGCTCCGCGGTGTCCGGCCAGTCGCAACCATTGTTGGGGAGCTGAGGTATCTGGCAGATCTAACTGCTGAAACTTTTCTTCACTAGTTGCCTGGAGCAAATGACTGGTTTTCAGCCCTTTGGCAGCGTGTGCGTCTTTGGCATGTGCTTGCAGGTAATCTTTGATAGCTAAGCGCTTGGCCCGATCCACAATGTTGGCGATAGTGGCCCCGGAAATAAAGTCAGCAAAATACAATACTTCGGTACCGCCATCTTGGTAGGTAACTTCAACAAATTCATTGCGTTGGTGCCGGGTATACAGGTCATCGACAGTCTCATCGATCATGTGTTCGATTGCCCCATGGGCACTACCGTGGGCGACTACTTCTTCGGGATGAATAGGAATATCAGTATTTAAATAGATGTCAAGGATTTCGCGGGCACCGGCTGTATCGGGACGATCTACACGAATTTTTACGTCGAGGCGGCCTGGCCGCATAATGGCCGGGTCAATCATATCTTCACGGTTGGATGCACCAATGACAATCACATTTTGAAGTGCTTCGACCCCATCAATCTCGGCCAATAACTGCGGGACAATGGTTGTTTCGACATCCGAAGAGGTTCCGGTGCCTCGGGTGCGGAATAGGGATTCCATTTCGTCAAAGAAGATCACCACGGGATAGCCATCAGAGGCCATTTCCCTGGCACGGGAAAATATTGTACGAATATGGCGCTCGGTTTCACCAACGTACTTATTGAGCAGTTCTGGACCCTTAATATTCAGAAAGTATGCATGATCGACGCCGTCTGCCCGTCCGGCTAGTGATTGTGCCACGGCTTTGGCAATCAATGTCTTGCCCGTTCCAGGAGGGCCGTAGAGCAAAATCCCTTTGGGCGCTGCTAAACGATGTTCTTGGTACAGCTCGGGATATAAGAAAGGCAACTCAACCGAATCACGAATCAGCTCAATCTGATCGCCAAGCCCACCGATGTCATCGAATGTGGCATCAGGAATTTCTTCGAGCATGACATCTTGGACGGCGGAGATATCCAGCAATTGCGTGGCATAACCAGATCGGTAATCGACTAATACTGCATCGCCAACCCTGATACGACAGTCCTGTAGCTCCGGACCACGACGAACAACATGTTCATCATCGGTTCGCCCGGTAACAAGCAACCGGTTATCATCAAACAATTCTTTGATGCGTCCGGTTTCCCCGGTGGGATTGGTCTCCAACACAGCAACAACCGATAGGCCTTCGTCCAAAAGCACTTCGCTACCGGGCGCGACCGCATCGGCATTAAGCATTGGAGAAATATGAGTGCGCAGTTTTCGTCCAGAATACAAAATATCTGCGCTAGGACGAGCCACCGCTGGTAATTCAACATCCGGGTTGTGTTCCCGTTCCGGATGGACTTGTAGCAAAGTGGCAAAACTAAACGGTGGTTGTGCGTTATCAGCAATGGATTCTTTGAGATCTGAAATCTCTTCACGAGTCAGATTCAAAATCTCGACCATCCGACGATTATTACGTGCGGCTGCATCAAGATCGGTGCGCAGTTGCCGATTATTTTCCACCAGGGTAGCTAGCCGACGCCGTGTCGAATCATATTTTTGCCGTAGATCGTGATGCGTCTCTGCAGAGACCGAGTCCCGGGGTGTTTCGATCGGCGTGTTGTCAGACAAGCTAGCCCAACCTCCAAAGTGTACGGTTACCTGACCACTAGTCTACGTGGCTTGGCCCATTTGGTCTCGGGTTTATTGTGCATTCTCGTCGTCTTGTTGCGAATTTTTTGCTGAACGCACACATTCCAGCGACTCCGTTGAGCGTTGTGCCTGAGTTTTAGCTTGCCGTAGGGCTTTCTTCGCCCGTTTCGCAGTCGGTTCACGCTGTCCATGCTGCTCTGGGCGCCATTGGTCTGGCTCATCGGGAGTCCAAATGTCCATGTCTTCTTGCTTGAAGGTTTTTATCCTGCGGCGTAGTTCCAATCCTTCTTGACCAAGTGCAAGTCGGCGGGTCAGCAGCAAGAACCCGGTGTGGCCAACCATGCGGTGTTGTGGTCGTACAGCAAGACCATCCAGATGCCAGCCGCGTTGTATAGTTTCTGAGGCTTCTGCCGCCGTGAAACGGCCGTCATCACGAATCGCTTCGTGGAGACGCGATAATTGGGTCGCGGTGGCCACATAGTTTACCCACACGCCACCGGGTGCCAGTAGTTGGGCCACGGTATCGACTACTTCCCAAGGGGCCAACATATCCAACACCACCCGATCAATGCTGCCTGGCTGATGTTTTTGTAGCGCTTCGTGTTGGATATCGCCAAGAGTGATGCTAAACCCGGGGTGTTGCTCGCCGAAAAACGTAGTGACATTGGCTTCTGCGATCTCGGCAAAATCTGCTCGCCGTTCATATGAAAAAACCTTCCCTTGGTCCCCCACGGCTCGTAGCAATGAGATTGTTAGCCCGCCGGATCCTACCCCGGCCTCCACGACCCTAGCGCCCGGAAAGATATCGGCTAGATGAATAATCTGACCGGCATCTTTGGGGTAGACCACAGTGGCACCCCGAGGCATCGATAAGACATAGTCCGAAACCAACGGGCGTAGCACTTGGTATTGAAAGCCATGTGAATTCTCCACGACGACGCCTTCCGGACCACCGATCAGCTCATCGTGGTCAAGCACTCCGTGTTGAGTATGGAATGCTTCACCTGCCATCAAGGTGATGGTGTGGAGTTTGCCTCGTTCATCAGTTAGTTGGACGCGCTCACCCGGTCGCAAGGGCCCACGACGACTCAAAGCTCCGATAGGTGGTGTGGGGTCTGCGGGAGTGGTCATGCAACAGTCCTTTCAAAACCTGCGCTACGTAAAGAGGCGTCCGGCGAGGGTCTCTGGGTTAATAATGCCAACGATCCTGTGGGGCGCCTGAGAATTATCAACGACGGCGATTAATTCATTGGGAAATTCCATGAACTTGGTGAATAACTCTTCTACCGAATCTTGGACGCCAATGCGGGCTTGAGCATCAACCGAACGGGTGACCGCACTAACCGGCAGATGCCATGAACTTCGAGGCACTGTTGATAAGGCACTATAGTCCACCAAGCCAACCAGCATTTCATCACCCGTATCTTCGCAAAGCTCCAACACAGCGATGGGTAGCTGCTGATACTCACGGCCTGGGCCTGACCCTGAGAGTAAAGGTATCAGCATGGAAATACTGGCATTTGCCAGAATAGTGCGTACCGGCGTCATTAGGTCTGTTAGACGCATCTTTTCGGCTACAAGTTGAGCCTCGGCGGTTTTGATCGTCGCAGATGCCGCCTGCCAGAGCATAAGGCCAACCATAACGACAATGACCACCGAGAGTATCGATAGCTCTCCGGTACGTAAGAACGGAAAGAGTACACCGCCCAAGAACAATAGGATGACGATGATCCGTCCCGACCATCCGGCGGCTCGCATACCACGCGCTCGTGATCCGGTAGAGGCCCACACGGCGGACTCTACAATCCGTCCTCCATCCAAGGGGTGGCCTGGTAATAAATTAAACCCACCGATTAGTAGGTTGGTCCATACTGTGACTGCCAAGAGCACCGGAGCTGTTCCCTCAGGTGCCAGTAAGACCTGCAAGAGCAACCAAGCAATGCCAGCGATAACTAAATTAGATAACGGACCTACGATTGCCACAGTCAACGAACGCAAGGGTGTTTGTTTCTTACCCTGTGAAGAATGCTGGTAGACCGTTGCACCGCCCCAGAAGTTCAACGTCACATCTTGTACTTTCCACTGAAAGCTCACGGCAGCAAGTGCATGCGCTAGTTCATGAACCAGTACGGTCCCAAACATAATCAAGACAAAGAATGCTGCAACAGCCCAGGTCCATCCGGTAGATACATCGGGTAGTGCACGGGCAAACGTAGGCCGAAACACGACCATGATGAGTGCGGCAAAGAACCACCACGACCAGCTGACATAAATTGGTACGCCAGCCACCGAGGCGATCTTCAGGCCTTTATTTGAGGTCATGCAGGCTAAACCATCCTCTTATTGCTGACATCAAGTGGTGCATTAAACCTTGCCATACTTTTTGGTCCTAGTGACGTTCACGAAATGTAGCAGAGATCCGACTTGTAACAACATTGGAGAACTCACCCGGTGTCAGCGAACATGGGTGTCACCGACTGCAACTGTTGGCTAGTGTAGAATAGAAAAGTTTAGTGA
>DXHA01000020.1 GCA_019113675.1 Candidatus Yaniella excrementigallinarum | reverse complement strand
GTTGGTCAGCACCGATCAATAACGCACCCACCGGCCAGGCACCAATGTATTCCAGATTGTTTTGCTCCAGCTGTGCCATGGCGGGTTCATAGTTGGTGTGCAGATCATATAGAGCCTCAACTGAGGCCTGGATGTCGTTATTCAAAAACGAAATCGACATAACCGATAGCGTCGGCAACAGGTGTGGGGTGTAATCGGTGACAGTAATACCAATATCGGCACGACCATCCCGAACACAGTCGGCTACTTCGTCCATATTGCAGGTCGCTTCAAATGAGCTGCGCTCAAATTCGATGCGCCCGTCACTGGCTTCTTCTACGGCGTCATAGTATTCTTCGGCGATCATGGCGTGCTGGGTGCCTTCAAGCGCACCATTGGCAACGGTGAAATAGAAGTTATCAGCACCTTCAACGATGCCTTCTTCGCACGCGGTTAGAGCCAGCAACGCGGCCGCACCGGCTGCTGCAACTTTGGCCAGGCGAGTGAAATGTTTCATGGTGAGATACCTTCCTAGTGTTGCACCAGACTCGGCAGATACAAGACGAGATCAGGCACGAAGTAGAAGACGGCGATCAGTATCAAATCGAGTACGAAGAACGGCATGATGCCCCGGAAAACTGTTTCTGAGCGGATGCCAGTGGTTCCGGCAACGACGAAAGCATTAATACCCACCGGTGGGGTGACCATCCCGATTTCAATGAATTTGACGATCAAAATGCCCAGCCAGATCGGCTCGAAACCAAATTCCAGAGCAACCGGCAAAAGCAATGGAACAGAAATCATGAGCAGTGATAACGATTCCAATACCATGCCCAATGGGATCAGGCTCAGCAGCAGGATCAGCATCGCTAACCGGGCGGGCATATCCCAGGACAACACGGCTTCGGTGATCATATTTGGTACCCGTGCTGCGATAAAGAACGAGGATAAAATGCCTGAGCCGATCACGATGAAAAACACCATGGCGGTGGTTGACGCGGTATTTTGCAGGGCAGTGGTTAGCCCATCCCAGATGCCTTTCCACCCTTCTTTACGCACTTCAACCAGCAGAATGATAACCGCTGCGATGGCACCAAATGCGGCGGATTCGGTGGCAGTGAAGATCCCTGAGTACATACCGCCTAAGACAATGGCGAACAGAATAATGATGTAGACCAGACCGCGCCAGGGCAGTTGTCCCAGCGGAGTTTTAGCCCGCTGTTGGGCGGCGATCCCGGATGCTTCAGTTAGCGCGCCTTGCACGCTGTCGGCCTCGTTGACCACCTGGTTATCGCGCTGCATGCGCCAACCGGTATACATAATCCACACGATATAGGCTATGGCAGACAAGATACCCGGAACGATCCCGGCGGCCAGCATCTCGGCGACGGAGACTTGCGCCAGAATCGCGTACAGGACCAAAAATGTCGACGGCGGAATCATCGAACCTAGCGTTCCGGCGACAGCCACCAACGCGGTGGCCATTGATGCCGGATACCCGGCGGCTCGCATCTCAGAAACCGAAAGCCGTGCCATGGTGGCTGCGGTACCGATTGATGAACCCGATACTGCCGAGAAGCCGGCCGAGGCCGCCACCGTGGCGATACCCAGCCCACCTGGAAACCGGCCCAGAATACGGTCGGCGATTTTGAAAACGTAGTCGGCGACATTGGCTCGCACCGCAAACATCCCCATCAAAATAAACATGGGAATAATCGTTAGCGAAAAGGTTGCGGTTTCAGAGAACGGTGTGGCTCCCAGCTCTAAGGTGGTGTGGTTGATACCGCGTAGGGCAACCAACCCCAGCGCACCGGAGACACCCAGCGATACAGCAACTGGCACCCGCAGCAGTAGCAGGGCGAGCATGAGTATCAAAACAATTGCAATGACAGCACCAACGGTCATAAGTTATGCTCTCCTTCTGCGTTATCTGCGGCGTCGTAGGTCGTACTGCTAGG
Source organism: Candidatus Yaniella excrementigallinarum (assembly GCA_019113675.1). GTDB lineage: Bacteria > Actinomycetota > Actinomycetes > Actinomycetales > Micrococcaceae > Yaniella > Yaniella excrementigallinarum. The sequence continues at coordinate 6,965 of DXHA01000020.1, read as the reverse complement.
GGCTGTGTCTTGCAACGCTTCATCAGCCAGGGCGGCTTCAACCTCATCGGCGAAGCCCATTGGTTCGCGTTTGGTTAGCGACCGGTACAGGTTGACCAGTGAGACCAGCAGCAAGGAGATAAAACCGATGGTAAGTACCCAGCGCATCGGATACATCGGCCATTGCACCAGACCGAACCGGATCTCTCCGGCTTTAGTGGACTGGATAGAATTCAAAATATTGGCGTATGACAACCACGCTGTGTAGAAGGTGGCCAGCGCCCATACGAAGACATTGATAATCTTTGCCCAGGTGGCGTTAAAGCGGTCGGTGAGTAGTGTGACGGCAACGTGTTCACCGTTGACACCGGCCCAGGCCAATCCAAAGGCGACGGCGGTGACCATCGAGGTTTCGGCGATTTCGATCATGCCGGGCAAGGAGGCGCCCGTAATATTTCGCACGAAAACATCAATGGCGATGGCAATAACCATTGCCACGATGGCGACCGCTGACAGCACGGCAAGCACCCGGGCCAGACCGCGAATCAGTTTTTCCATGATGAGTTTTCCTTAGTGCTCGAGGTGCTTATGCGCTGACTGGCACGAAGAGTTCATACCACAGCGCACGCCGTGTGGTGAGCTGTTTCACGGCAAGAGTGAAGCTGGGAGAAATCATATACGAAGCTGTGCGGTCGCGCAGTCTGAAGTGGGCTGGCAGGAGCGTCTCTTGGCTGGTATTTCACGAAAAAGGTGTGGTAGCTCACAGGTTGACGTAGGTGCTTGCGGCAATGTGGCTCAGGGCAAAGTCGTATACGATCTGCACCACGTTGCGCTTGTGCTGATCGGCTGCCAGAAAATTTTGTGGAAAGTCATCGTGGGGTTGAGCGTCGTGTTTTCCTGCAGCGAAACAGTCCTTCTGGTCGTGCTGAATTACGACGACGTGCCTTCGCAAACATCGGGATGCACTGTGATTTGGTAAACTCTGGTTGTAACTGTTCTCGACCCAAAACCAGCGTGCTGGGTACGAGAACCTTTCTATGTTGTGGGCCGGGTTTGTCCGGTCACCTTGGGAGAGATGAAATTTTATGCCAGCAATCGCAATCGTGGGTGCCCAGTGGGGCGACGAGGGCAAAGGCAAAGCAACCGACTTGCTCGGCGGTCGTGTTGACTACGTCGTTAAACCAAATGGCGGAAATAACGCCGGTCACACCGTAGTCGTCAATGGCGAAAAGTTTGAACTCAAACTGCTGCCCGCCGGAATTCTGTCACCACAAGCCACCTCGGTAATCGGTAATGGCGTCGTCATTAACCTCGAAGCACTTTTTGAAGAAATTGATGGCCTGGAAGCTCGCGGGCACGATACCTCACATCTGCGTATTTCTGCTGACGCGCACCTGGTGGCGCCATATCACCAGACATTAGACAAAGTCACCGAACGCTTTTTGGGTAAACGCGCCATCGGCACCACCGGCCGCGGCATTGGTCCTACCTATCAGGACAAGGTCGCCCGCCTGGGCATCCGCGTCCAAGATCTCTTCGATGAGTCCATTCTGTGCCAAAAAATTGAAGGTGCACTGCGCCAAAAGAATGAATTACTAGTCAAGCTCTATAACCGCCGGGCATTTACCGTCGATGAGATTGTCGAATATTTCCAGGACTTCACCGAACGGCTACGTCCGATGGTCGTTGACTCGGTCCGATTGCTCAATGAAGCCCTCGACGACGACAAAGTGGTTCTGATGGAAGGCGGCCAGGCCACGTTTTTAGACGTCGATCACGGCACTTACCCGTTTGTTACCTCATCGAACCCAACTGCCGGAGGCGCTTCGGTTGGTGCCGGCATTGGTCCAACTCGCTTTACCCGCACCATTGGCATTATCAAGGCATATACCACCCGCGTGGGGGCCGGACCATTCCCCACCGAACTTTTCGATGAAGTTGGTGATCAGCTGCGCACCACTGGCGGCGAATTCGGTGTCAACACCGGTCGTCCGCGCCGCACCGGCTGGTATGACGCCGTCATGGCCCGTCACGCGGCGATGATCAACGGGTTCACCGACTACTTCGTTACCAAATTGGACGTGCTGACCGGCATTGATCAGATCCCGGTGTGCGTTGCCTACGACGTCGATGGGGTCCGCCACGATGCCATGCCGATGACCCAAACCGATTTCCACCACTCCAAACCCATTTATGAATACTTCCCGGGCTGGCACGAAGATATTTCGGGTGCCCGTAGCCTCGAAGATCTGCCCGAAAACGCCCAGCAATACATCAAAGCCCTTGAAGAACTGGCCGGGGTCCGCATTTCCGGGGTGGGCGTTGGCCCAGGCCGTGACGAAGTCATCCAAGTCCGCGATCTGATCAGCGAGGGCTAACGTTATGCGCTATATATCCACCCGCGGCGGTATGACGCCGTCGAACTTCTCTGATGTGCTACTCGAAGGCCTTGCCCCGGACGGCGGGCTGGTCGTGCCGGAAACCATTCCTGCCGTCAATGCCGAAACCATCGAGTCCTGGCGTGACCTCAGCTACGCCGAACTGGCCACCGAAGTCATCGGGCTGTACTGGACCGATATCCCACGAGAAGATCTGGCCCAACTATGCCAGGCAGCCTACGGCGACCAGTTCAAAGCCGATATGATCGTGCCGTTGACGCCCATCGATGAGATGACCGCCCTGGTTGACCTCTCCCAGGGCCCCACCCTGGCTTTCAAAGACATGGCCATGCAGTTCTTGGGCGAAGCATTACCCTACGTGCTGCAACAACGCGGCCAAACCCTCAACATTCTGGGCGCAACCTCGGGCGATACCGGTTCTGCAGCTGAATACGCGTTCCGGTCCAAACCCAATATTGGTGTGTTCATGCTCTCGCCAAAGGGCCGCATGTCGCGGTTCCAGCGGGCACAAATGTACACACTGACCGATGACAACGTCCATAACATCGTGGTCGAAGGGGTCTTTGATGACGCCCAACAGTTGGTCAAAGAACTCAACGGCGACCTAGAATTCAAAGCCGCCAATTCCCTGGGAACCGTCAACTCAATCAACTTGGGCCGGCTCATTGCACAGTGCGTGTACTATTTCTGGGCCTGGCTGCGCGTCACCCAGGGCATCCCGGCTGAACAGCGCAACGGTTTCGGCGTTTCATTTGCTGTGCCCTCGGGAAATTTCGGCAATATTTTCTCCGGTCAACTAGCCCGGCAGATGGGGCTACCCATCGACACCCTGGTGCTGGCCACCAACGAAAATAACGTGCTGGATGAGTTCTTCCGCAGCGGTAAGTATGAGCCCCGCTCAGCCGACAACACCCTGGCCACGTCTTCGCCGTCGATGGATATTTCCAAGGCCTCCAATCTGGAACGTTTCATTTACCTGGTGTTAGATCAGGACCAAGAGCAACTTGCCGAAGCTTGGCGTCAACTGGACGCCACCGGAGCCTTGGATCTGTCCGAATATCAGGCGCGGTTCCAACAACAATTCGGCATGGTGTCGGGCACCTCGACCCACGCGGATCGGGTGGCTACCATCCGGGCCGTGTATGAAAAATCTGAGGTGGTAATTGACCCGCATACCGCCGACGGCGTGACGGTGGCCCGCGGTTATCAGCGTCCCGGCCACCCGATGCTAGTGTTGGAGACCGCCAAACCCGAAAAATTTGGCGATATCGTCAACGAAGCCCTTGGTTTTGAGCCAGAACTATTGCCCGAATTCGCCCAGTTACTGGAGCTTGAACAGCACACCGTGGACATGGGTGTCGACGCCCAGGCGCTGCGAGACTACATCGCAAACCATCACGTGTAGTTCTTTTTCAAGTTCACAGGAATTCAACAGGCAATTTTCGGAGGAACTCAAGTTCCATATGTTTATGCTGGAACTACCTCAAGGTGTGAGTGATATATAAGCCCCGACCGGTTTTCGTAGACTGTCAAAGTTTACCGGCCGGGGCTTTTCCTTGCCCAGTCTCTGGCCCAAATACTCTGAGCCTTTACCCAGGAATTCTCAAGCCTTTCTCAAACAAGATTTCCTAGAGTAGTAACTACCTCTTCAAGGTGTGAGTGATGAGTGTCAGAGGCCCCGGTATTTTCACCGGGGCCTCTGGTTTTAAATCGGGTCTCTGGTTTAATTAGTGCAACGGGGGAGCAGCGATACTGCGGCGCTTTACTCCATGTACTGGTAACGCCAGTCCAAATCCGGTGAGTAGTTCTCCCGCACAAATCGACCACTGATCCAACGCTGCAGGGCAATCTTGGACCCGGTCTTGTCATTTGTACCCGATGCCCGTCCACCACCAAAGGCCACCTGGCCCATCAGCGCACCGGTTGGCTTGTCATTAATATAGGTCATCCCAGCGGTATAGCGTAGCCGGTATAACGCTTGCGATATGGCCGCCTGATCTCGGGCAAAAATTGACTGGGTCAGCGCATAATTGGTCGAACCATCCACCAGATCCAGCATGTGCTCCCAGTCGTCGTCCTCGTAGACGTAGACAGTTAGGATGGGGCCGAAAAACTCTTGTTCCATGGTGAACGCGTAGGGATCGGTGGTTTGGAAAATGGTGGGATACACAAACCAGCCCTTCGTGTCATCAACTGTGCCGCCAACCAGTAGCTGATGACTATCCAGTGCTTTGGCCTCATCAATGACGCGTTGATGCTTGCGCAGCGCGGCCTCATCAATGACCGCGCCGATAAACGTCTCGTGACTGGCAATATCCCCAACGGGAAGTGTTTGCGTCGTCGTCACCAAATCATCTTTGATCCGCTGCCACATTGAAGCGGGAATGTACGCCCGTGAGGCAGCCGAACATTTCTGTCCCTGGTACTCGAAGGCGCCACGAATCAGCGCAACCCGTACGGCATCGTCATCGGCTGAAGGGTGAGCGATGACGGCGTTTTTTCCTCCGGATTCGCCAACAATGCGCGGAAAGGAGCGGTACTTATGAATATTTTTGCCCGATTTCTGCCACAGACTCTGAAGCACCTCGGCTGAACCCGTAAAGGATAGTCCAGCAAAATCACGGTGAGCCATAGCCACATCTGAAACCAATTCGCCGGAGCCATGCACGAGATTGATAACCCCGGGCGGTAGCCCAGCCTCTTCGAATAATTCCATGAGCACCGCGTTACTATAGGCGGACTTCTCAGCCGGTTTCCACACCACCACGTTGCCCATCAAAGCAGCAGTTGCCGGCAGGTTGGAGGCGATGGCCGTGAAATTAAACGGCGTCATGGCCAATACGAACCCTTCAAGCGGGCGATGGTCAAGGTAGGTGGTATCGCCTTGTAGTGCTTGGGGTTGCTCCGAGTAGATTGATTGGGCGTTATAGGCGTTGTACCGAAAGAAGTCTGCGACCTCACATGTTGCCTCAATCTCTGCCTGGTGGAAGGTTTTCGATTGACCAAGCATCGTAGTTGCTACCAGCTCATCCCGATATTTTCCGGTGGCTAGGTCGGCAGCACGCAGAAATATTGCCGCCCGATGCCACCAGGGCATAGCGGCCCACTGGTCTTGGACGGCTAAGGCTGCATCAATGGCATCCTGGACCGACTGCTCGTCGGCGGTGGCCATCCGGGCAATGACGTTTTGGTGGTCATGTGGGGCAGCGACGTCCCAGGTTTCCTCCGTCATTCGGCGTTGGCCACCGATTACGTGGGGCAGCTCGCGTACGTGGTGGGAAAGCTCTTGGATACGATGCAGTACCGCATTGGCCTCCGATGATCCAGGCGCATAACTACGCGGCGGTTCATTTGCTGGTTTGGGGACTTTAAAATTTCCGGTCATACCCACGGTAGGCATTGTCATGGTGGCGTCTCCTTTCGCAACCCAGTGCGGAATATTGCCGTTAGCCTCCGACCAGTGACCGCAGGAATAACAGTAGGTTTGCTGGACGTTCGGCCATGCGGCGCATCAGGTAGGGGTACCAACGATCCCCGTATGGCAAATACACCCGCACCCGATACCCTTGGTTAACTAGCTCTTGTTGCAGCTCCCGCCGGATGCCGTACAACATCTGAAACTCAAAATCCTCCCGGCCCAAACCCAGCTCATTGGCAACCTGTTTGACGTAGTCGATGCACTGGTCATCGTGGGTGCCGAACGCCGGATCAGGCAGGTTTTCTAGAGCCCAGCGGGAAAGGTATTTATATTGCTGCGTCACTTCGTCAGCATCTTGAATGGCCACGGACGCCGGCTCATCAAAGGCTCCCTTGACGAGTCGAATCCGCGGTTTAATATCCTTGAACGACATCAAATCGGCTAGCGTAGAACGCATGTAGGCCTGGAAGGCTTGGCGGGCCTTAGGAAATTGCGCCAGCAGTTGTCGAAAAATTTCCAGCGTGGGTCTACCAGCGCTGCTATGTTCCATATCAACTTCTATACCGACATCGTAGTGTTCACCGGCTCGTAATAGCTCTTCGAGATTCTGGGCACATTGCTCAGTGTTAATAAAAACGCCAAGCTGCGATAATTTGATGGCTATCGTGGCACCGGGGGAGACCTTACCTAGGTCCTCCATTGCCGCCCGGTACTCCTGCATAGCTGCTTCAGTTTCTTTGATGTCATCGACAGATTCACCAAGCAGATCAAGACTGACATCAATACCGTCACGTTTGAGCTCTTCTGCTGCTTTCCACGCCTCCTCTACGGTATAGCCAGCAACATAGCGGTGCACCAGTGGACGAGTGAGTCGGTTCCCTGTGGCAAAGGCTTCGAGTCTCTGACTGTTGGCAGCCCTAAGAAGTAAGCGATTAGGCATGGCGCCTCCTGACCTTGCATGAGCTACAGAGCCTGTAGCTACGGCCACCGAGCTATCGTGACCGTTGTCACAAGCTCTAAATGTAATTTCACGCTAACCGATAGCCGATACTTCGGCAATACGAAGTTTCCGAAAGTCAACATTGGGCGGCGCGTGTCGTTGGATTTTTGGATAGCCCGTTGTGTCGCATTTAGCGGAAGGTTAGACTTTCACCACATTGTTGTATATA
>DXHA01000019.1 GCA_019113675.1 Candidatus Yaniella excrementigallinarum | reverse complement strand
GCTTTCCAGTTCCTATGTGGCCCACCAATTCAATCCGCCATCGGTTCTGGAACGCTCCGAAGACGTCACAATCTATAACGCCGATGACTCCCGGGCCCGTCAACTGCTTGATGCCGCCGGCTATGACGGTGAACCCATCGAGTTCTGGTACCCCACCGATACCGAACGCGTTTACATGACCCAACCGCAGAAACTGTTTTCCTACCTATCCGGCCGGCTCAGTGCCGTCGGGCTCAATATTATTGCCAAACCCATCAGCTGGAATGCAGGCGGCTATCTGGCCCAAATTATGGACAACGACGGCGACCGAGGCCTGCACCTCTTTGGACGTAACGTCTATATCCGCGACCCACTGTACTTACTGGCTGAACTCTTCGAACACCCCAACCGCGAATTCGGGTGGCATAATACCGCCGTCACCCAAGCTCTGGCCGACGCCCGGGTCGAAGACGACACCGAGACCCGCACCGGGCTACTCACCGCCGTCGAAGAAGCCCTAAGTTTAGACTTGCCGGCGATCCCCTTGGCTTTCCCCATCACCGCCCTAGCCTCGGGCCACGACGTCGAATTTTACCCTATTTCCCCGGTGCTTGATGAACAATTTTCTCGCGTGCGACTTGGAGACTAAGTCAAATTATCTTTGACCACATAGCAGTAGTAGAGTGGCATGGTCATAAGTTTTGTACGATGTGAGTCCAACGGATCAATGAGGATCAGGAGAAACGACGTGCCGCAGACCGGTTCATCCCGCGAATACGATGTTGTATTGATCGGGGGTGGGATCATGTCTGCCACCTTGGGCACAATGCTCAAGGAGCTGGAGCCAGACTGGTCCATCGCCCTATATGAAAGCCTTCACCAGGCGGGCCAGGAATCTTCCGACCCGTGGAATAACGCCGGAACCGGCCACGCCGCGCTGTGTGAGCTCAACTATTCGCCTGCCGGCCCCGATGGTTCAGTAGATATCAGTAAAGCCATCAACATTAACGAACAATTCCAGGTGTCGCTGCAATACTGGTCGCACTTGGTAAAAAATGGTTCACTGGTTGACCCGAGCAACTTCATCAACACGATTCCGCATATGTCGTTCGTCATGGGCGATGAACACGCCGACTATTTGCGCACCCGTTACGAGGCCATGTCGGCCAACCCGTTATTCTCCAATATGAAGCACTCCGAGTCACCCGATGAAATCGGCCAGTGGGCGCCACTACTGATAGAAGGCCGCGACGCCAATCAGCGCATCGCCGCCTCACGAGTGGAAACCGGAACCGATGTGAACTTCGGTGCGCTATCCCAACAACTTATTAACAACCTTGCCAACGACGACGTCGACGTCAAATACGGGCATAAGGTCAAAGGGCTGTCCCGCGATACCGATGGCCGCTGGGAAGTCGCCGTCAAAGACACCATTGGCGATGAAAAATTTACCGCCAAGGCACGGTTTGTGTTTATCGGTGCCGGCGGTGGCGCACTGGACCTCTTACAATCCTCGGGTATTCCCGAATCCAAGGGTTATGGTGGGTTCCCGATCTCCGGGCAATTCTTACGCTCCACCAACCAAGACGTCGCCGACGAACACAACGCCAAAGTTTATGGTCAAGCCGCCACCGGTGCCCCACCAATGTCGGTACCACACTTAGATACTCGGTTCGTCAACGGACGCCGTTCGCTGATGTTTGGGCCCTACGCCGGCTTCTCCACCAACTTCCTGAAATCAGGTTCCTACCTGGACCTGCCCAAATCGGTACGCCCCCACAACATTTGGCCAATGCTCAACGTGGCCAAAGACAACTTCGATCTGGTGGGCTACTTGCTATCGGAACTGACCAAAACCCACGGCAAAAAAGTCGATGCGCTGCGCGATTTCTACCCCAACGCCGAAGACGACCAGTGGGAATTGATCACCGCTGGCCAACGCGTCCAGGTTATGAAAAAGGACAAGAAAAAAGGTGGCGTGCTGCAGTTTGGTACCGAATTGGTATCCGGGGCCGAAGGCTCCATCGCCGCCCTGCTGGGGGCATCGCCGGGTGCTTCCACCGCAGCACCTATTATGGTTGAACTGTTGCGCCGTAGTTTCCCCGATCGGTTCAAAAACTGGGAAGCAAAACTCACGGATATGATTCCCTCGCTGGGCCAGCGGCTCAACGAAAACCCGCAACTGTTGGACCAGGTCAAACAGGAAACCCGCAAAACCTTGCAGTTAGACTAAGACCTGAAAAATCCCAGGCCGTAACAGGTCTGGGATTTTTTGTGCCCACATTTTCCCCAACGTCAGAACAGTATCAAGGTTATCCACATCCAGGATGCTTGAATACTGCTGGTTGCCCCTCATCGGTCATGCTGGTATCCAAGGAGGCATCCATGACCATCCAAGTAGACGACGCCGTAGACTTCCGCGCGCTCACCGATGCACAACTCTACGACTTGCTCCATGGCACTCTGGAAGAACTCCAGAATCGAGCTGCCGAAGAACCTACCCAAGACCTACTGGAGCAGTCCTTGCAGCTGGAGGCAGCATTTCGGGAAGCAGCCACGTTGCAGTATCGGTACGCCGGCTTGCTCAAAGATGCCTTCGAAACCTCAGCATTCCGGGCCTATCTGCAGCTGCCGGAAGGTAAAACCGCGTTTCGTGACGCCAAAGACTTTATAGCTAAAACCCACGGGATCCGAGCCAATGAGGCTTCCGCGCGTCTGCGTCTGGCAGCTGCTATCGCCCCGGTACGAGCCACCGATCCGCAACGCAGCGAACATGAGCCCATCGGGCAAGCGCGTCTACCCATCCTGGCCGCATACCAAGGCCAAGTGAACCCCACAAAATTATCATCAGCGTTAAGTATGCTTGACGAATTGGAGCAAAACGCTGAAGCCGCGGGTAAAGACCAAGACTTTCGCACCAAGCTGCGCACCCTGGTGGAAAAAGATTTTGCCGAAAAGATTGAAGGCACCACACCCGAAGAATTCAGCCGTTATGTGTCCCAACGGAAAAGGGATCTACTGGCCTCACTTGACCCACCGGATAAACAATTTTCGTCACGTCAAACCGATGCCATGCATAATGTACGCCGAATCGGACCGGTTCGAGGCAACGCTAACGCCATTGAGTACAGCGTCATTTTTGATGCTGAAGGTGACGAGATTGCCCAAACCCTCCTGGCAACCCTGACTAATCCGCGCGGCAAAGGCGATGCTGATGCTCGAAGCGGCGGTCAACGGCGCATGCACGCGTTACGGGATGTCCTGAAATTCGCACTGGCTAACCTTGACAAAACTGGTTTTCGCGGTGCCAGCGGTGCCCATGCTCAAATGTTAGTGGTCACCGATTACGCCACACTTTTAGATGGAATCCGCAAGGATCTGGCCCAACTTCTTCCGGACATTCACGAAGACCGTCGTGCCAGACTGCTTGAGATGCTGGCCGAAATACATGCGCCACCTGGTGACGTCGTCCCACCTGCCGGGGTTTCTACGACCGCTAAAACTACCGAAGTGCTACTTGGCAGCAAGAATTTAGACCGATTACAACCGCGCATATCCCAGGGAATTTACGCAAAATATATTCCACCGGATGTGATGTTGCGAATGCACTGTGATATTGGGGTAACACCTATAACGCTAACCGGGCAACGGCAAGTGTTATCAATTGGTCGTCAACAACGGCAGTTCTCCGAGAGTTTGCGTCGGGCAATTTTGGCGCGCGATCGAGGGTGTGCTGCACCAGGATGTCATGTGGTTGCTTCGTTATGCGAGTTGCACCATATCGAGTATTGGTCGCGGGGTGGAGAAACCAGCACCGATAACGGCATAACTTTATGTTCGCATCACCATAAAGCAGTGCATGTTGGCCAGCTGACGATTACTCGGGTTGACGGGGAACACAGGTTTGTTATGCATCCGCTCATTGATCCAACCCAGCGGCCACGCAAAAACTATTTCTTCCAAAGTTAGTCTTCAGCGCGCCAAGATTCTTGGACTTCCACGAACGTGTCACGGAAAAATTCACGGACTTTATGCCAGTCGATTCTGGCTTGGTCCAGGTGTTCGACCATGCGGGATATTTCGGCGTGTTGTTCTGCTCGCAGCTCGTATTCGGCACGCTGTTGCATGCGGCGTCGTATTTCGTGTTGTAACGACGCTAACCGGTTATCAGTTTCGGCGAGTTCCTCCAGTAGTTCCCGATCCGTTAACTCACGCATTGAGTCAGCGGAAGAATCTGGAGTGGTCATATTTTCCTCCTGGTCTCTTAGAACAATGCGGTGATGCCGATGAGCAACAGTGGCAACAGTACAAACAACCCAACGAGCCATACGACTACGTACAGTTTGTTCTTTGCTCCAAGATTACCTAGCCAGGTGGCACCGCGCACGGGTAGCGGGCGCAGAACTGGTATCAGGAAAATTACCAGGGCCGAAAAGATGTTGTAGAACAGGTGAACCGCAGCCGCTGTCATGGCCGCAGTGGCTTCTCCTCCGGAGAACCCGAAGGCTGCGATGATCGCCGTCATGGTGGTTCCCACATTGGCGCCTACGGTGAACGGGTAGATCTGCCACAACGAGAATTTGCCTGAGGCTGCCAGTGGGACGGTCAGCGAGGTGGTGGTGGATGACGACTGGACCATCACGGTGATCAACAAACCAGAGAAAATACCCGAGATTGGTCCGCGGCCAAGGGCTTTGTGGAAGAGTTTTTCCACGTTGCCGACCAGCAGCACCTTGAGCATATTCGAGATGAATTTGATGACCAGTAGGATCAGGGCCACGCCGACGGCGATCATGGCCAGCCCTGCCCAAACCGAAGGCAGGATGCTTAGTAGACCGGCTTCAAGTAGGTTTGCGCCCGGGTCGGTGACTGTGGTGACGCCGTTGCCGAACGCGGTGAAGGTTGAGGCAATGATGCCGCCGTCCGAACCGGTGGTGACGCCGGCGAACCAGCTGCCCACACGTTCCAGTATGCCGAAGGTCCATTCGAGGGGGAAGAAAATGGCAACGGACAACAGGTTGTACATGTCGTGGACTGACGCCGCAGAAAAGGCCCTGCGGAACTGGTTGCGATCTCCGGCGGCGCCCAGTGACACAAGGGTGGAGGTCATTGTGGTACCAACATTGGCACCCATCAGAATTGGAACGGCAGTTGCCAGGGGAAGGCCACCGGCAACCATCCCGACGACGATCGAGGTCGTCGTGGAAGAAGACTGAGTCAAAACGGTGGCCAGAATACCGATGACTAGCCCTACGACGGGGTTTTGTGCAAAAGTAAAGATTCCTTCGGCTTGACCGCCGGTTGCCGCACCGAAGCCGGAGCCTATAACGCTCACTGCGGTGATTAACATGTAGACGGCAAGGACAACCGAAACCCATTCGACGATCTTCCGGGTTCTTCCGGCGATCGGCAGGCGATCCATAAAGCTTGGGCGCTGGACGGTGTCCGGTTCCTCTGTTAGAGGCGCCACATCAGTCGGAACGCTATGTTGTAGGACCTTGCGCTCCGTAGAATTATCTAGGCTCATACCCGAGATATTCCCTTCCCCTTGTTGATGTCACCTCCAGTGGAACATTCCAAGGTAAACCCAAGGTTAACTTCGGATCAATCTCAGGTACCGTTTCGCCTTTGCAGACCATTTTCCAGCACGTTCACCTCGTAATTTGAGCATTTGACCAAGTCAGATGGTACGTTGAGGTCTTAATCACATTTTTGTGCCGATGGCAAGATTCCCCGAAAAGATCAACACCAACTAGAGGTCCGGACCGGTAACGTTAACGTGGGAGCCGGTCGGCGTTTTGTGGACTTGGATACGATGCGGAATCTGTTGTTTCATAGAGTCCACGTGCGACACCAATCCGATAAGCCGGCCGTCGTCTTGCAGCGCATCCAGCACACCCATTACATCATCGAGAGTTTGGGTATCTAGTGAACCAAAACCTTCATCAATGAATAGGGTATCCATAGCAATACCACCGGCTTGTGACTGGACGGCATCGGCTAGCCCTAATGCCAGGGCCAGCGAGGCCATAAAGGTTTCGCCTCCGGAGAGTGTTGAGGGGTTACGCACCGTGTCATTGAGGTGGTCAATGACTTCCAGGTTCAGTCCGGCGTGGCCGCGCCCACCGTTATTGACGACGTGTTGGAGTTCATAGCGTCCACCGGTCATGCCGGTTAGTCGTTCGGAGGCGTTGGCGGCGACCTGTTCTAACCATCCGGCCAGCACAAAGGAACGCAATGGCATTGAGACGGCGTTTTCGCCCCGACCGGCTACGACGTCGCTCAGATCCACCAGCTCTTGGTAAGTGGCCAGCTGCTGGGCGGAACGTTGGCTGACTTCGTGCAGCTGCTGCTGCAGGTCACCGGCCTGCTCACAGGTTGCCTGAACGCTACCGTGTGCCCGGCTAGCCTCCGAGAGCCGGTGTTGGGCGGTTTGTTGTGCTTGGTTAGCTGCCATAAGAGTATCTTGCGATGGCGCTTCGACCTCGGCATCAAGTAATTTCAGCCCGGCTTGGACAGCGGTTTGACCGGCCTTTTCGGCAAGCCGGTCTCGTTCGGTATTCCACCGGCGCACCAGGTCTTCGTACTCCAGGCACGTAGTGGCTGCAAGTACGTGGTTTTGTGCTGTGGCGGCATCGGTGAAGGCGGGCTGTTGGTCGGTGGCAGAATCAGCCAAGGCGCTGGCCACCCGTTGCTGGGCGGTGGCGCGCTCAGTCATGGCGGTAACAACTTCTACCCCCTGTGCCACAACACGACTGACCAAACGGTGTGCCGGTTCTACTGCGGCCCGCAGCGCTTCAACTGACTCGAATTCGCCTAATGCTTCGGCAAGTTCTTGCTGAGCTTGCTGGGTTTTTTCGGTCAGTGTCGTCACCTGTGTGGCGGCTTCGGTGAGCTGTTGTTCGGCGGTGGTCTTGGTCTCGCGTAAAGTTTCTACTGCAGTTTCGGCCTTATTGATGCGGGTGCGTAACTCCGCCAGATCCTGGGCTTGCTGACACGCGGTTTCGACGTCGTGCTGTGCTGTTGTTACGGCGTCATTGGCGTCAGCGACCGTTAGACCGGCAGCCCGGGTTTGATAATCATGCAGGGTAGCCAGCTGGGTTTGGAGTGTTTCTTCGGCTTCATTGGCGTTGCGCTTTGCCAGGGTTGCTTGCTGCTCGGCCCGCTGCACGGCATCGTGTGAAATTTCTTCAAGGCCCTGCATCTCAGCTGGTTGCGGGTGGTTCGTGGAACCGCAGACTTCACAGGGCTGTCCATCTTCTAGGGTTTCGGCCAAAAACCCGGCGGCCGCATCAATACGACGGCGCAAGAGGTTTGTGGCGTGTTCTGTTGCTTCTTCAGCGGCCTGTTTGGCGGTGTCGCAGAATTTCTGTGCTTCATCGGCACGCTGCTGCGCCTGTTGGGCGGCTTGTGCCGCGGTATGTTGTTCTTGTGCTTGGTTGAGCCGCTGTTGGGCAGTTTCCAGGCTGTGTTCGGCGCCGGTGAGCTCTTCGGCCCGGGACTTATCTGCCGTTAAATTATCGGTGGCCTGTTGCAGCTGGATGCCCAGTGAGTCGATGCGTTCACTTAGCTGCGTGTGCGTTCGTTGCCATTGAGCGAGCTGATGGTGCTGTGTGGCAATGGCAGCATGTGTTTTCTCGTGGTATTCCACACGTTCTAGGGCTCGAATCGCTGTTGCCTCGACAGTTTTCCACTGCTGCAGCAATGCATCAGCATCAGTGTCGGTGGAAAATATTTCTTGGCCAGCCGTCCAGCCGAGGATGACGTTGTCAACTTGGGCCTGGTCGAGTTGCTGTTGCCACTGGTGCTGTGCCCGAGTCAGTTGGTTTTGGGCGGTGTCAAGTTGCGCTTGACAATCGGCTACGGGTTTGGCGCGCGCGTGATCGTCTAAGTGTTGTGCTGCGGTTTGGGCTGAGGCTTGCTGTTGGTCGTGAGCGGCACGGCGTTGTCGGTAATCTGTAGCCTCGCCAATGTGTTCAGCTTGTTCTTGGAGTTCCACCAGGTGTTTTTGGGCACGCTCCAGTGCCGTCGTCGCATCAGTTACGCGGCTGGCGGCTTGTGCTTCAAGAGCTTGCATCTTGGCCTGCAACCCAGCAATAAGTTCTTGGTCGTCGAGCTCCTGAAATGCCGGTGAGTCTTCGGTCTCGGGCTCAGCAGTTTCTGCTGCGGCAGCATGTGCGGCCAGCTGAATGAGCGAAGCCCGCAGGCTATCGCGGCGTTGGCTATCAGCCTCGACTTCGCCCCGCAGTTTTTTGGCCTGCTGTGATAAGTAGTCGGCAATGTCATCGAAGCGGTGAGTATTGAATAATTGGCGCAGAATTTCTTCGCGATCATTGCTGGAAGCCTTCAAGAACCGCGCAAATTCGCCCTGAGGTAGTAGCACCACCGAGGTGAACTGTTCACGGCTCAGTCCAATGACACCGCGTAAAATTTGCTGCGCCTCATCGACCCGGGTGGTTAATTGTTGACGTTTGCCGGCCACGATTTCGGTTAGTGCCATGCTGGCCTGGCGAGTGACGACGTCGTCGGGGTTTTTAGCACCGCGGCGTGGTGCCACGTGTTGCAGCACTCGATCAATCACAAATCGCCGGGACCCGAACGATACCTCCAATTGGATGGTGGGTGGCACACCGGGTTCGGCCAGGGTGGACTGCAACTCGGTGTTTTTGCGTTCGTCGTCGGCTTTGCCATACAGGGCAAAAGTGACGATATCGAGGATGGTGGATTTGCCGGCACCGGTGGGCCCATCAAGCAAGAACAGCCCGACGTTATCAAGTTGATCAAAATCAAGTTTTTGCTGGGTCGGATACGGCCCGATGGCTTGGAAGGTTAGGTTGTGCAGGCGCATTATTTCACGTCCTGTGCGGTGTTAACATGGTCCAGAGCATCTTGCAGCCAGCGTTGTTCTTGTGACGAGGCTGGACGATTACGCACATGGTCAACAAAATCCAGTACCAAGTCTAAGTCGGTTTTGTCGTTGGCGATGCGCTCCGAGTAGGTAGTTTGGACGGCAGTCTCGGTGGGCGCCAAAATAAAGTTCAGCATGCCCGGAAACCGTTGTTTCAGCCGTTGAAAGGCGCGTTTGGGCCGTTTCGGATCGGTTACGGTGATTTGGCACCAGGCGTCTTCAGCCCAGGCGTAGTCTTCCGATTCCAGTAGTGGCTCAATGGTATCTTTCAACACCGCCAACGTTTTGAGCTGCGGGATATCCACGGGTTCAACGCTCAGCCCGTCGACGCCGGTGTCGATCAGCCACATGCCTTTGCGGTGGGCGTGTTCCGAAAAGGAGTAGGCAACCGGTGAACCGCAATAACGCACGGTCTCTGACATGGTTTGGCGCCCGTGCAAATGCCCCAACGCCACGTAATCCATGTCCTCAAACATGTCTGCTGGCACTTGGCCTAAGGTACCAACTTCGGTGCCTTCACCAATATTTTTTTCCGAATCCGAGCCCGTAGCACCGGCGGCGAATAGGTGGGCCATCATAATGTGGGTGGCATCGGTGAGCCCACGCTGGGCAATGGTGTCTCGCACCTGGTCCATCACATAGGACACCACTGAATAATGGTTGGCGTCCACCCCGAATTCTTGGGCGATAGTTCTTGGCTCCAGATACGGCACCGCCCAAATACAGACTTTGCCGGCGTCGTCGTCGAAAATGATTGGTTCGGTAATGGTTTCGGGCATGGTGCGGATATGCACCCCGGCGTTGCGCATCATTCGGGACATAAAGCCCAACCGGATGGCTGAATCGTGGTTGCCCGAGGTGACCACCACTTGTGCACCGGCTGCGCGCATATCAACCAGCGCCTGGTCAAACATGGACACCGCATCTACCGGTGGCAGCGCGCGGTCATAAACGTCTCCGGCCAGCAGCACCAAATCAATATCGTGTTCGGTGATGGTCGAGACGATGAAATCGATGGCGTGTTGTTGGGCGTCTAGCATGTTCGTGTTGTGAAATGAGCGGCCCAGGTGCCAGTCGGAGGTGTGAAGAATGCGCATGACCTTCAGTCTAGGCACCCGGGTAGGACACGTTATGGTGTATAACCATGGATAACTTCTCTTCGCGGATGGCAGGTGCGATCTATGGTGGCGCTGCGGCTGAAGCCGCCGCCGTCGACAACACCGATTTTTCTACCGGCACCCAACTAAGCTTGTATGTGGCCGATGGGTTGCTTGAGGTGTTGGAATGGGCCACCGATGGTCAGGCTGCCGATCCCCCAGCGAGTATTTGGTTGGCGCTGTTGCGGTGGTATAAGAATCGTTACGGCGCTGTGCCAGAGGATCTGCCAGTAGCCCAAGATCGTTGGATTGATGCTTATCCGGTTGATTCCGGTGAGGTCGAGGCTGAAACCAAAACCGGACTGGAACAACCTGAAATGGGGCTACCTCGCAAACCGCACGGTGAAGCTGCCACCGGAGTTCAGGCGCTGGTTCGTGCAGCACCCTTGGGCATGCTGCCGCAGGTCGAAGCCGACTGGGTGACCAACATGTCACATCAGGTGGCAGTATTAACGCATGGGGATTGGCAAACTCCAGCCGCCTACAGCCTACTAATGCACCACATTTTTGCCGGCGAAACGTTTTTGACCGCCGTCAGTAAGGTGATTTCTTGGCTGACCGATCACGATGGCACCCAGCTTGCCGAACGAATTCGCACCAGTTTGGCCGAAGAAATATCAGCACCGACGACGGCGCAAGACGTTTTGGCCGCAGCAATTCGCTCAGTGACCGATGGTCTGGAGCAACCGGTGGCACCTGAACAATTATTTAGCGCTGCGATCACCGCGGCGGTTCATCGCGGTGGCAATACGGCAGGCACTGCCCTACTAGCCGGACAACTCATCGGTGGACTATTAGGAAATACCGCAACCGGTACCCCGTCGCATTTGGATAATTATCTGGTGCTTGAAGAGCTGGTGGATCGCTGGGTTAGACTCACTACCTAAGTCTTATGGGTCGGCCGTGTATTTATCCGTGGATAACGGGTTTGCTGCCTTAGCCCGGGACTCGTCTGCTGTGGGGCGTCCAAGTAGCAATGACTGGTAGGTATCCCCCGCTGCCATAACGGGGCCAAAGGCGTCCCGGATCTTCTTTCCTCGCCGCGCGCGCATAAAACGCACCACGATGCCCACAGCAATGGCAATCCAGAATGCAACGACTAATCCTGCGATAATGCCCGAGAGCCAATTTTCGGAGTAGTAGGCATAAACCGCTACCCCAGCGCAGAGCACCATGCAGCCAACGATAATGCTGATATTGCGTAGCAAATGTACACCTCCGTTACCTACCAACAGTCTAGAAGATGGGCGGCAGAAGCCGCACTGTCGGAAGCTTTCGCCCCCGAACATGTCAGGGTCAAGTACACTAACGGGCATAGCACCTTCCAGCGTTTCTTAGGTAGGCTGTGTGGAATTTGCTCAGGACAGCGTGCCAGCTGCTGACGCTCTAGAACGCGTCATCGCTACGTGCCGTGGGCTGATTAAAGAACGGTTCAACGGAAAACCTGAACATGGCGCAGCAGCGGTTTTGCTTGGTGATGGCTCAATACTCACTGGTACAAGCCCCGACTTTCCTAATCCCAGCACGACAGTCTGCCACGAGACTGAACCATATCTGGCGGCATTCCGTTTAGGCCAGCCAATAGTGGCATCGGTGTGTCTACATAAAAATATTGAGGGGCAATTCCTGGTACTTAGCCCGTGTGGTATCTGCCAAGAACGTTTAGTCATGCACGGCACTGGAACTTTAGTTGGTGTACCAAATACTGAAGACTTCACTAGAGTTCAATGGGTGCCTCTTGAGAGCATAATGCCACGTCATTGGTTATCGGTCTTCTAGTCTGGCACTGCGTGATCAGGGCCTAGTGAAGTTCGGTCACAGGCACGAATTCATAGCCGAGGTCTTGTACACCTTCGACAATTTCTTCCAGGTATTCCATGTCGAGAAACGGGTGGAAATAGAAGCTGGCGGTTGACTCGGTGACGGCAAGATTTGCTTCGGCCCGGTCAATAATCGTCTGTGAAGAACGCGCCGGGTGGTTGTTTTGTTCTTCTTCGGTCGGATTCTGCAAATTCTCCGGATACACGGTGGAACCATAAATATCATGAACCGTGTACGGGAAAATCTGACCGTAGGAGTATTCGGGGTCAAAATTACCGTCCGAAATCATCCCAGCATAGTATTCAACCTGTTCATAGCGTGCCTCATACAACTGCGACATGGCCACATAGGCATTCACCGAGGCAGTGTAGTGCGGGGTTTCGAAAATCGCTGGGTCGCCAAGACCAGCCTCACGCATGATTTCGCGGCCGTGTTCTAAACGTGTGCCGTGTTGGTCCACTTGATCGTCAGCCACCGGTTGTTTCTTTCGGACCCACGAATTCTGTTGGCAGGTCTCCCACTGGTATGGCGGCTGCTGGGTGGCAGAACAACCATAAACATAAAACTCATAATCATCACCGGTACGCCCACTGTATGGATTATTTTCAGCACCAAGTTGGTGTGTGGTGCCGTGCTGAATTAAAGTGCCCCCACGTTCTTGCATGTACTGTAGGGCTTCGGCCACCTCGGGAACATCTAACAGGCTGAGTCCGTACCAGTCTTGGGCATCTTGTGTACGGTCAAGCATCACTGGGATGACAGCGACCTGGAATGGCACGTCTTGGGAATGTAAATAATCGGCTATGGCTCGTAATTGGTCTGGATCGGATTCCGGGTTGACGTCTTCTAAACGTACGGCTGCCAACTGGCTATCTGCCCGTTCAGGGTCCAAGAGATCGTAATACAGGTCGGCATACACCAGGTAGAGGTCATTGTGATCAATAAAGTGAAACGGCAGCTCAGTCAGGTAGGTGAGGTTTTGAGAACGGATCACCCACGGGTGCTTGGTTTTTTCGGAACCTGCAGCTTGACCGGTGGCTAGGATTTCGACGTCGTCGTCATGAATGATGTGTGGTGTGGCTATAGTTTTGTTCCCGGCGGGATCCTGATAGCGGTCCAGCGTGGCGCCATCATAGCCGATTTCTTTGATGGCCCCACCGTCAACTTCAAGAGCGTCGGTGGGATCCCAACCGTAAGTTTCAGTGAAGGTAGTTGCGTCATTGCCTGCCAGCGCGTCACTGTTTTCGCCAACCCATAACACGGGGGTATCGGTTGCGTGGACATCTTGGATAAGTGCGGTTGGTACCTCGGTGTTATCATCAATGCCCAGATAGATGACGGCATCAAAATTTGTTAGGTCACCGGACTGGTAGTCCTTCAGCGTTTGAATATTGACCATACCGAAGTGGGTGGCCAGGTTGCCGGCGGCAATGGCATACATTTCGCTGTGTTCTGCACGGTTGGCTTCGTCGTCGTAAAGCACCAGGGTTTCGGTGCCATCGGATTGGCCGTAGCGTGTGGAAAATTGTATCTGCTCACTGGCTCTGGCTGGATCAGCCGGTGCGGTATCGACGTATTGGCTGACAAGTCTGGAGTCTTGGTGTGGTTCCAGTCCATCGTCGGTAATGACAAACATGCCGATGACGGTCAAAACGGGAACGCCAACTGCGGCCAGGGCGAATAGGACGCGAGCCAGCCGAGACAATTTATATGTCGAGGCCATGAAGAAGTCTTTCTATCTAGTTGTGCCGGTTAGGTGGCACAAGCGGGGAGATCAAAATCGGTGAAGCGCACGCGGGCGTCTTCCGTATAAAGGCCGATGGATCCGTGCTGATACGGGGTTTCGGTGTCGGTAACGGTGGCCAGTTCTAGACCATCAACTTCAACGGTCATCTCATTATCGTTGTGATCTACGGTGACCCGGTAGTCCTTGCCGATTGGAAATTTTGGGGTGTCTCCGGAGGCGAGGAACCGTTGGTTGCCTGTGTAGTCAGGGTCTTGTTTGGAGATTTCCCAACCATTTGGCTTCAGGGCCACGGCATAAAATTGGGTATCTGATTCGAAGTTCCACAGCACCCAGCCGACTTCCCAAACGTTGGGATCGGGTTGGCGCAATTGCGCTTCGGTGTGGACGGTTACCGAAAATTCGGTGTCACGGCATTGACCGATCGTATGCACCAGGCCACCGTGGGTGGTGCCGTCGTCATCGGTGGCCTGCGGTTCAAGAGTGATGCTCTGACCATCGGAGGTCACTTGACCATAACCGGTGTAACGTACCGTCCAGTCGCCGTAGCTTTCACCTTCGACCCATTGCTGTTCGGCCGATTCGCTGCGCATACCTATCATGAGCAGTACCACGGCGATAACAACGACGATACCGCCACCGACCAACACGACGTTGCGACGGCGTTTCCAGGCCCGACCACGCCGATCACGACGCAACCTGGTTGGCGTTGAGTGCGGTGACTGTGGCATCCCCGGTGTCCTTTGCTGGTTCTTTAATTCGGTCGGTCTTGGTCCAGCCGGTACGTCCGGTGAGCATCCGGAACACGGCCCGCCAGCCTGCGAGATACCATAGGGTCGCGTATAAGGCGAAGACATGGAACACTATGATGGCTTTGAGCCAGCTCAGGCTGTGTTCTTGTTGCCAATAAATGGTGCCAAAAAGCATGCTTGGGCCAAAGGCAACCACATAGGCCGAGAACCACCAGTAGGAAAACTGCAGGGTGCCAGCCAGCCCGGTGATTACCAGTTCCCCGATCCATAGGCCAAAGGCTACTGTCAGTAGAGAACCTACGAGTAATAGGTACGGACTGGTGATGTGATAGCCCAGATCTGCCCGACGGGTTCCTTTCAGATTACTTAGCACCCATGGCATCAGCTGCCAGGCTTGCAGGTGGCCTTGGAACCAACGGGTGCGCTGTTTGACCCAACGTTTCATATCGACCAGGCCTTGTTGGTGGACGGCGGTGGTCGAACAAAATTCAGTATCCCAGCCGGCCAAAAGTAGGCGGATGCCCAGATCAAGGTCTTCGGCCAGACTTTGTGTCCATGGTTTGGTCCCCAGACTGTCCAGTGCGGTGTAACGCACAAATTGTCCGTTACCACCCAGACCTACAGAGCCGAGATGGCGGCGTCCGCGTTGAAACACTTCGGTATAGAGCACAAATTCGATGTCTTGCATGCGGGCCAATAGGTTGGCACGCCGGTTATTAATGCGTACTCCGATCTGTACTCCACCGATATCTGGGTTATTGAACCGCGGCAACACAATATCCAGGACGTCGGCTTCCAACCGCCCATCGGCGTCGACGACGCAAACGATGGCGGTATCCGGGTCAAAGTGTTCACCCAGTGCCCCCTGGCGTAACCAGTTGAATGCAGCATTGAGCGCCTCACCTTTACCCTGCCGAGCATTGGGGGCAACACGCTGGAGCAGTTTGACTCGCGGGTCTGGGTGCTGGCGGACGATTTTAGCGGTGGCATCATCGGAACCGTCATCAATGACCACGAGGTGCAATTTGCGATAATCCAATGCCGTGAGGCGTTCCAGGCTTGCTCCGATAACGCGTTCTTCGTTAAGACACGGGATGAGAAATACCACGTCGCGTTCTGTTGGCAGGCTCCATGGTGCCGGGTTGTGTCGACTACGATCCTTGGGCTCGAACCGGGACAGCACGAATAACAACACGCCGTAGGCTACCCCACCTAGAATTAATATCAGCGCCAAGATAAGAACCAGGTCAACATTGGTGTAGCCAATATGAATCATGAGGCCTCCTGACGTATTGGGACAACCTCGGTGGGCTCATTCCGTCTGGTCAAGCGGGTGATGTATCGGTAGACGATGCCTAAAAGATTCGCCGTCACCATGAAAATCAGATAGGCCACGAACAGGCCCATACCCAGAGTGAGCAAGAAACGGCTGCTGTCTTGTAAAACGGTCAGGGTTGGTACCGCTTTGATAAGCGAATCTATAAACACCGTGCACCTGCCGTTGTGGTGTGAGAGAACAACAGGTGCACAAGTGAGCAGCGGGAGTGTATCACTGCGCGAGCAAAACGTTTCACGGTAGCCCTAACTGGTTGGCCGGTAACTTGTAGGTGTGAGCCAAACGTGACGAAGACGAAAGCTCTTGGCCAATCGTAGGCAAGGAGTTGCCCCTACTCCCCCGAGATCAGGTAAAAATCACCCCGCACATCACCTTGTTTATGCCGGCGATCATCCGGAGGCATAAACAAGGTGAATATCGCGTTGCTACATCGGGGTGGCTTGGGGCCAGTTTTCATTGAGCATGCCCAAAAATTCGGGTTCGGTGACCAGCACAATGTCTTGGCCCTGATCGCGGCGTCGCACCACTTCTTGCATCTTGCGCTGTTGCAGCCGCGGATTGTGTTCAAAGCCAATGAGTTCTTCGGGGCGGATCCCATCGCCAACCACTACCATTGTTGTGCTGGCCCCAATTCGGGAGTGGGTATGTGCCCCGTGGGCTGCGGCCTTGTTTTTAGCATCTTGGCGCGAGATCCCCAGCATGCCGGTAAATACCACGTGGTGGCCATACAGCGGGTGTTTGGGATCAGCTGATTCGTTAGCCGGCGGGTTGGTGCCCTCATTGGGCCAGTGCATCAGATCGGGCAGCTGTTCGGCCGAAACCGTCGCATTCTTAGCGTCAAAGATTCCCGGCATGGTCAGGGCGTGTCGGGTTGGACGGGATAGTTGGGTACCCGCGGCCCGGGCAGCCAATATCCGACGTTGCATCCGGGAGGCTTGCAGTGTGGCGTCCAGATTCGGTGTTTCCAAACGCGCTGAAATATCTACCACAATGGCGGCTGCGGCTTTGGCATCTTCTAAAGCATTATGGTGTTGGGCTAGCAAGAATCCGGCTTCGGCGGCAGCCGATGGTAGCGCGTGAGAGGCTAGCTTATAGTTTTTGCGTGACAGGGTCAGCGAGCACGCAAATTCAAGGCGCGGGATGGGCAACTGGCAAACTTCCAGTCCGGATTCGATAACCCCGATATCAAAGCCGGCATTATGGGCAATGACGACGTCGTCGCCAATAAAATCGTGTAAGTCCGGGATATGTTCAGCAAACCTGGGCGCGGTGGCAACTTGGTCGGCGGTGATACCGTGAATGGCCACATTGCGCGGATCAAATCGGTCATAACCGGCGGGTGGTTGCAACAGCGAATAATGAGTTTGAGCAATCACCCCGTCGCGGATTTTCACAGCACCGATGGCGCAGGCTGATCCTCGAAAGCCGTTGGCGGTTTCAAAATCAATGGCGGTGAAGTCGATCACTTGCCGGGTGCACCTGCCACATGTCGTGCTAGGTGTGGGGCCAGTGCGCGGAAGGCTTTACCACGATGTGAGATTTCGTTTTTAGTTGCGGAATCCAGTTCGGCAGCGGTTTTGCCCATCCCGGCGATTTCAATAATCGGGTCATAACCAAAGCCGTTATCGCCGCGTGGTTCAAAGGTTAGATCGCCGGCCAGTTCACCGAATTCAACATGACGTTCACCCTGCGGGGTGGCAAAGGCTGCAGCGCATAGAAATGCGGCCCCGCGGTGTGGGTGATCAATATCGGCTAACTGAGCCAGCAGCAGATTATTATTGGCTTGGTCATCACCGTGGGTGCCCGCCCAGCGCGCAGAAAATACCCCGGGGGCACCGCGACGTAGTACATCCACCACCAGCCCGGAATCATCGGCCACCGCGATCAGCCCGGTAGCCTGTGCGGTCAGGGTGGCTTTCTTGAGGGCGTTAGCTTCAAAAGTCACACCGTCTTCAACCACATCCGGAGCATCAACGGCACCGGCGTCCACGATCGCTTCGGGGGTCAGCTTGGGAATCGCTGCGGTAAGAATTTCACGTAATTCTACGAGTTTGTCCGGATTATGTGAGGCAAGCACGATCGCCGGCTGCATGATTACTCCTGTCCTACGGCGCCGGCCAAGGCGGCCTGCTGGATTTGGGTCAGTTCTGCGGTGCCGGCCACAGCCAGATCTAAAAGTTCATCCAATTGCGCCCGGTTAAAAGGTTGTTGTTCAGCGGTACCTTGGATTTCGATAAATTCGCCGTCTGCGGTGGTGACCACATTCATATCGGTTTCAGCACGCACGTCTTCGGCATAAGGCAAATCCAGAACAGCTTCGCCATCAACGATGCCAACGGATACCGCGGCCACCGAACCGGTCAAAGGCTTGGCACTGGAGCGGATGATGCGTTGGTCACCAGCCCAGTCAATGGCCAAGGCTAGGGCAACCCAGGCGCCGGTAATAGCGGCGGTGCGGGTACCACCATCGGCCTGCATCACATCGCAGTCCAGCACAATCGTGTTTTCGCCCAGTGCTTTGGTATCCACAACGGCACGCAAGCTGCGTCCAATCAGCCGAGAAATCTCTTGGGTGCGACCCGAGACTTTACCACGCACCGATTCGCGTGCACTGCGCTCTCCGGTGGCTCGAGGCAACATGGCGTATTCGGCGGTCACCCAGCCACGGTTTTTGCCCTTGAGCCAGCGCGGTACTCCTTGCGTGAAGCTGGCGGTGCATAAGACTTTAGTGTTACCAAAGCTGACCAGCGCGGAGCCCTCGGCATGAGCAGACCAACCGGTTTCGATGCTGACTTCACGAAGTTGGGATGCGGTGCGGTCATCGGCACGAGTGGACAAACAATACTCCTCTAAACGGTATAGGTGACGCCGGATACGGCAACGGCCAATTGGCCAGTGTAGGTGGTGCGGGCTTCCTGGGAGGTGACCAATGGGTCATTCCACACTGGGATGTGTGTCAATAATAAACGGTCCACTCCAGCGGCGGTGGCCATTTCGCCGGCACGTTTACCGGTCAGGTGAATACCATCAATGCCGTCGTCGCGGCCTTCATGAAAGGCAGCTTCGCATAAAAATAAGTCGGCGTCCTTGGCGGCATCCACCAGGCCCGGGGCGGTGTCGGTGTCGCCAGAATAGGTCAGCACCGAGGTGTATTCCACGCCGTCTGGGGTGGTTTCGGTGGTCTCTAACCGCAGCGCATAGGCCTCGTCAATGGGATGACGCACCGGGTACGGGGTGACGGTTAATGGTCCGATAGTGATGGGCTGGTGTAGCTGCCAGTCTAAAAATTCAAAGTCGGGGTGCATGCCAGGATCTGGATCCAGCCCGTAGGCGATGGCAATTCTATCGGCGGTATCGGCGGGACCATAAACCGGGATGCGCCCGCTATCCCAACCATTGGGGTTCCAGCGCACCACCACGTGCAGACCACATAAATCCATGAAATGATCAGGATGCAGGTGCGAGAGCAAAATCGCGTCAATGTCTTCTAGTGCGACATAGCGTTGCAGGGTGCCCAATGCCCCATTGCCCAAGTCCATGACCACACGCCAAGTTTTGGGTTGCCCCTCATCATCTACCCCATCAACGGAGACCAAATAGCAGGATGCCGGAGACCCGGGCCCGGGAAATGAGCCGGACGCGCCGATGATGGTGAGCTGCATATCCTCGATTCCTTTTAGTTGCCGGGGGCGTTGATTACCGACAGTGTACCGGTCGGGAACTGTTCGGCGACCGTGCGTATTTGGGTTACGCCACCGACTTCTGGGCCCAAAAACCGGGTGGCCAGTTGGGCAAAATTTCCCGGATCGCCGGTGGCCATAAACTTATGCCGCGAATTGGCGGGCGGGATTTCACCCCGCGACCCGGCCGGGTTTTCTAATCCGTGGCGTACTAATTCACGGTACACCGCACGCGCCGTCGATTCAGACGAGGTGACTAAATTCACGTTCTCACCCATCACATAACTGATCACACCGGCCAGTAGCGGATAGTGGGTGCACCCCAAAATTAATGTATCGACGTCGGCGTCTTTGAAGGGCTGCAAATATTGTTCTGCCACGGCGATCAGTTCCGGTCCGGTAGTGATACCGCGTTCCACATACTCGACAAATCGCGGGGCCGCCGAGGAGGTGATTTGCAGTTGGGGTGCTGCCGCAAAGGTATCCTCATAGGCCCCCGAGGCAATGGTGGCTTCGGTACCAATGACCCCGACCCGCGCATTCTGGGTGGAGATCACTGCCCGCTGTACCGCCGGTTGAATCACTTCAACCACCGGAATGCCATAGGCCTTGGTGTAGCGTTCCCGGGCATCGCGTAGTACCGCCGCGGTGGCCGAGTTGCACGCGATGACCAACAGTTTTACGCCAGCATCGACCAGCTCATCCATGATAGATAGCGCTAGTCGACGCACCTGGGCAATCGGCTTGGGACCATAGGGTGCATTTGCCGTATCACCGACATATACGATGTCTTCATCAGGTAGCTGATCGATCACCGCGCGGGCCACCGTCAGCCCGCCAACCCCAGAGTCAAAAATCCCAATGGGCGCTTGAGGGTTCGGCCTGGTCACGATATATCTCCAATCAACGCCTGCATCAGGGTTTCCTGTAGCCACGACACAAAGTTATACAGTAACGCCATATAGCGTTCCACATCGGTGGCCTGATCCACCGTGTCGATTTTATGCACCCGCTCGGCGTCTTCTTCACGCTCAATATTTAGCCGCGATGACAATACCAGACGCACCTGGTTCAAGGCCCGCCCAAACGATTCGGCCTCGGCAGTGGTCAGCATCAACGACGGCGTCTGCACCAGTGCATAGGCCCGTTGCAGATCGGCAATCTTCTCCTGGCGAATGTCATCCTGGGCCAACTGGCGAAACTGTTCGGAGCCCTGTTCAGCATCCTCGCCGCTGCGGGCATCCGGCAGCAAGCGTTTGACCGCCGGGTCGGTTAGGTCAATTTGGACCTCGTCGTCGGCCAGTGAGCCCACCAAATCCCAAAAGGCCGCATCGGTACCGGAAAGGTCATCGGTGGAAGGAGCTTCGGGCAGGTGCTGGATTTGATCGCGGGAGCGAAATCGGTCAAAAAATTTCGGCCGATCCTCCTCAAGTTGTGTATCTGCCGGACTTACGCCGCCTAGCAGCGTCAGTACGTCCGAAAATAGCGACCGTAAAATCTGGCGCTCGGCCTTTTCCAAGTATGCCGAATACCCGCGCAGAGTGGATTTAAACGCTAAAGCCATTGGTGAGTGTGCCGTATCCTTTACTGGTTTTGTTCATAGGTTGCCCACAGGCCAAATCCATGCATCGCAGCGACGTGACGTTCGGCCTCCTCCTTGGAACCGTTGGCCACAACGGCCTTGCCCTGATGATGTACCTGCAGCATCAGATCATGTGCAACCGATGCCGTATACCCAAAATAGGTACGAAACACGTAGGTGACATAACTCATCAGGTTCACCGGGTCATTCCAGACGATCACTTTCCAAGGTTCTGTGACACCGGTGAGCTCATCGACGGCAATATCCGGGTCAACATCAACTGCGCACGTAATGGACATGGAACATATTCTAGGCATGATCAACCGCCCGCGTGTGCCACTTACTACCGTGCAACGCTAAAAAGTGTCATTACCTAGCACAAGGCGCTAATGTGGAAGCCGTGAGTAACACCCATCGTGGCATCAGCCCCACTTCGTTTTTCACCGACCATTACGAGTTGACCATGGTTGATGCGGCCCGCAAAGCCGGCACCGCCAACCGCAAATCGGTCTTTGAACTCTTCGCGCGCAGACTCCCTGCCGGGCGACGATACGGTGTCGCCGCAGGCCAAGGACGGTTCCTAGAAGGTCTGGCTGCGTTTCGTTTTGATGACGAACAGTTAGCTTTTTTATCCGATCACAACGTCGTTTCCGAAGATACCGTCAACTGGTTGGCAGATTTTAGCTTCACCGGCGATATTTATGCCTATGCCGAAGGTGAACCTTATTTTCCCAATTCGCCGATCATGCAGGTCGAAGCCACCTTTGCCGAAGCCGTCATCTTAGAAACGTACCTGTTATCGGTGCACAACTATGACACGGCGGTGGCCTCTGCCGCTTCCCGGATGACCATGGCCGCCGGTGGGCGCTCATGTATTGAAATGGGTTCTCGTCGCGCCCACGAACAAGCCGCCGCCGCAGCTGCCCGCGCCGCAGCCATTGCTGGGTTTAGTTCCACCTCGAATCTAGCCGCCGGGCTGCGCTACGGCATTACAACCGCCGGGACATCGGCACATTCATTTACCTTATTGCACGACGACGAGCACACAGCGTTTCAAGCCCAGGTCGAAACCATGGGCCGCGACACCACATTGTTGATCGATACCTATGATATCGCCACCGGTGTACGCAACGCCGTCGACGTGGCGGGCCATGAGCTGGCCTTTGTGCGCATTGACTCCGGCGATCTCTTAGAAGAAGCCCATAATGTTCGACGACTGCTCGATGAGCTTGGTAACACTAACACCGGTATAGTTGTCACCTCGGACTTAGACGAGTATGCTATTGCTGCTCTACGCTCTGCACCGGTGGATGCCTACGGTGTGGGAACCCAATTAGTGACCGGTTCCGGTGCCCCGACCGCCTCCTTGGTCTATAAGCTCACCACACGGCAGGATCACCACGGCAACTGGATTAACGTACAAAAACAGTCCGAAGGAAAATCCAACCGGGGCGGACGCAAATTCGCTGCCCGACGCATGGATCATGACGTCGCCAGCGCAGAGGTAGTAGCCACCGGAACCGAACCGAACTGGGATGCCAATCACCGGCCACTGTTAGTGAAAATGGTGGACGGCGGGGTCATCGATACCCGCTATACCGGTGCCAATGCAGTGCGTGACGCAGCCGCTCACCATCGGCACACGGTTTCAGAACTACCTCGAGCAGCTCGTCGGCTACAAGATGGTGAACCCACCATTCCGACGGTATTTGAATTACACTAGGCTATCCGGTCAACATCACCGGATCTCACACTTCCAACACAAAGGATACGACACCATGCACGCGCTGATCATCGTGGATATCCAAGAGGACTTTTGCGAAGGCGGTGCGCTGGCCGTTACAGGCGGAGCGCAAACTGCTGCTTTGATCACCGAATACATCAACCAGTGCGGTCAGAAATTCGATGTCATTGCCACCACCCGCGACTGGCATATTGATCCAGGCCCCCATTTTGACGACAACCCAGATTTTGAAGAGACCTGGCCCATCCACTGTGTGGCAGGTACCTCCGGTGCTGAACTGCACGAGAATCTGGACGCCGAACTGATAGATGCCGAATTCTTGAAAGGCCAATACAACGATGGCTATTCCGGTTTCGACGGCGTATTAGGCGAACCTGATCTGATCCGGAATCAAGAGGGTATGGCCGGCCCCTATGGTGCCACCGCAGCGGCAGCCGCCGCTACCGACGACGGCTCGACCACCCTGGACGGCTGGCTACGCGACCACGACATCGAAAACATCACCGTGGTAGGCATCGCAACCGATCACTGTGTACGGGCCACCGCCTTGGATGCCGCCGATGCCGGATACGAGGTCAAAGTCGTCACCAACCTGACCGTCGGTGTTTCCGAAACCGGTACCGATGATGCTTTTGAAGAGATGGAAGACGCCGGCGTGTTACTCTCGGATTGGCCTGGCGCCAAAGCATTTACCGGCTAGCTCTTGTTGAGCGGGGTATTAGTTCTATAATGCCCCGTCCAACTACCGGCCGCCAGCAGCTCCGCCACCGCCACCTCCCCCGGCAAAACCTCCACCGGTGGAACCTGTACCAGGGCTGGATGTCGATGCTGCCGAGCTGACCGAACTCAACATCTGCCCTAATGCGTCTGAAAATCCTACTGCACCATGATCTAACAGTCCGGGATACCAAAATGGAGCTTTGACCAGGTGACGTTGATACGCTTGGGATAATACCTTGGTCCAATGCTTCTGCAGACCAAAGAGCACCGCATAGGGCAACAACCTGTCGTACAGCTCAATGACGGTTCCTCGACCATCTTGGGTATCGGTTGTCTTCCGGTGTGCAGGAGCAAATGATTGCATCAGCTCCAACCGTTGTGCCTCCGATGCTTCCAGTACCTCATGGACTCCATCCAGTTGAGCTTTTGCCGCGCTACCTTTGGCAGTTAACACGCGGTGTTTAGCGATATCAAAGATCGCCAAGAGTACCGCCAGTCCGCTTAGAATAATGGCGATAATCATTGCGGGGCCAGTCTCGCGACGTACCCCAAGGATCGCTAACACGGCAACAACCAAAACCAGGCCTAATGCGATCCAGCCTCCTATAGCTGCTAGCCGATGCCGTATTTTTTTCTGGTACCCGCGGTCGATAGCTGCTTGACCGGCACTTTTAGGACTGTACTGGACAATATGGGTAAATTCTGTGGAATTTTTAGGAAAATCAAACGTCGAATTGATTCCCAGGCCAGGAAATAAACCTGCCAGTAGCTGTTTGTCTAGCGGGTCAGTGGCTAAGTCAGGGTTTATAAGACGCAAAACCGGCTGATATTTCGTTTTTGTGTTGAAGATCCCTGGACGTTTCTCGTGAGCTTCGATCTGGATAATACCGCGAACCGCCAAATCTAAAATCGAGGCAATAATAACGTCGCGGCCCTTCCCCGTAATCGAATGTGCTAATAGTGGGTTTAGCTCTTCGGGTAGCCCATGAAGCGTATTGGTTGTGCGGTTGGCTTTGAGACGGTAATTATGGATCATAAACACTACCGCGAGCGCTGAGGCACCTGCGATAAGCACCGCACCACCAGCAAGAATCAATGGCAGCACATCAAGTACGAAGCTGTCTTGACGCTCCACCGGTTGGGTTACTGTTGCTGGTTGAAACCCGATGGCCATGGTTAGGCCCTGTCCAGCGGCTAATGAGGTGGAAACTTCATATACCGTATCGTCTGAGGATGCCTTGATATCGCAACGAGTCGTATTGTCGGGGTCGCCGAGATAGCATGCGGTTGATCCCGTCAATGCAGAGGCTAGGGAGGAGTCCAACGAAACTTCAGCATGAACCTGGTCTATGTCCTGGTTTCGATCAACGGGTACAACATCCCAGTAGAATTCATCGACTTGTTCGGTGGCATGCACAACGTCGTTGACCTGATAGTTGATGACATAGGTTTGAGTGCCGTGGACAAACGAGTCGTCACCAATCGATATATTGCGAAAACCGTTATCGTCGTCTGTTTCGAATGGCACCGGGTTACCCGAGGCATCGGTGACGGTAATATCTTCCGGCGCTGCGGGTGCTCCCTGGTAACGCAGCGGCAGAGAGCGAATGATTCCGCGATTTTGATCTACTTGCGGAAACTGCGCTACCAGTTCTTCGCTGACCTGCGCATGGGCGCGACCTTGAGCATCAAGTCGCAGATCGTAACTTACATCCCAACTTGTATAACTAAAGTCGTCAAGGTCTTGGTCGGCATGGGCGGAACCGCTGAGTATCAGCAGGCTCAACGCCATGGCACTCATCATAACGGGCCACATCCGGACAGCTCGTTGTATCTTGCGCATTGCGCCAGGATACTGTGTGTAACCTATGATGCACTACACATTTCATAGCACTGGGGTTGCCAGCGAACCTAGTACCAAAGCGCATCCCGCAGGCGAATCAAAGTTTGATCTTGCCGGAAACCTTTGTGCGGCAAAGATGGTTCCTTGCGCCTCAGCCGATTTCAAAAGAACCATAGCCCTATCTATCTAAACGCCTGACTACATAGACTGGGCTTTATACCAACAGTGAGATATAGCTCATGTGCTTCTTTCGTAGAGATTATGAGCGGCCAGAGCTAGTGGTAGCGCCGATAGACGAAAGGAGATTGCAGATGTTTCTCATTCTACTTGTCGGAATAGGCATTGGTGCCGCACTGGTTTTCTTGACCGGTGCGATGTTGACGATGCCGTTATTGCCAACTTCTAGGGGGCATACGGATGGGCATCGACCTCAGGCACGAACTGTTTTCTTTATTGCTCTAGGTGCTGTGGTGATTATGTCGGTTCTGGCAGTCTTGGTCTGAACGTAGTTATAAAGCGTTATGAAATGTGAGACGAAGTGATGGCGACCAATGGCGATTCTCAAGCGAAGGATGCCTCCCAGAAACAACGCATCCGCGCGGTAACCGCAGCGTCCATCGGAAATTTTGTGGAATGGTATGACTTCGCTATTTACGGTTATTTAGCGGTGTATATCGGTCAGCAATTCTTTCCGTCTGAAAATGAGACGACGTCGCTGCTGGCGTCATTTGCCGCTTTTGGTACAGCATTTATTTTTCGGCCTCTTGGTGGTTTTGTGTTGGGACCATTGGCCGATCGTATCGGTCGCCAAAAGGTGCTTGTCCTGGTGATTGCACTAATGTCTGGGACAACCTTTCTCATCGGTGTCCTCCCCACCTTTGGGGTCATCGGGGTATTGGCTCCAGTCCTGCTTGTTCTTGCCAGGTGTGTCCAGGGATTCTCTGCCGGTGGTGAGTTCGGTGGCGGAGCTGCTTTTATGGCAGAGTACTCAAAGCCGAATTTGCGCGGGTTTACAACAAGCTTTCTCGAGTTCTCGATTCAACTGGCCTACCTTGTCGGAACATCGCTGATATTGGTGCTGACGGTAACTCTTAGTGATGATGACATGGCTGCCTGGGGATGGCGTATTCCATTCATCTTAGGCGGCCTGATAGGGGTCGTAGGTTTTTATATCCGCTCTAAACTGGAGGATACCCCTGCTTTTCAGCAAATCGATGAGCAGGGAAAAACTGCAGACGCGCCCATGAGAGAAGTTTTCCGAACACAGAAGAAACCAATGCTTCAACTTGCCGGACTGACGTCTATTCAGTGGATTGGTCTATACATCGTATTTATTTATACGCCTACCTACCTTACTGAACAGCTAGGGCATACCTCACTTGATGCGTCTCTTTCGACATTATGCACCTTGGTTGTTGCTGCGATCCTTATCCCTGTGCTGGGTCGTGTCTCGGATCGAGTTGGTAGGAAACCCATACTGTTTATTTCAGCTTGCTTATCCGCGATAGTCTCATATCCATTATTTCTCCTGATCACTAGCGATTCCATGGCTGTTGTAATTCTTGGCCATGTACTCGTCGGCATCCCGGTGGCTGGTTTTCTCAGTACCACCATCGCAGCACTGACTGAGCTCTTTCCAACTCATGTACGAGTTGGTGCATTCTCGATAAGTTATGGCGTGATGGGAGCATTATTAGGTGGAACAACACCTTTTATTGTTACGGCTCTTTTGGCGTCCACTGGCAATCTTATGGTTCCAGCGATCATGCTCATTATTGGTGGTGTAGTTTCAGCACTAACTGTTCTGACCATTAAAGAGACGGCACATATCCCTTTGCAGTAACACCTGTGAACCCACGACGACTTCCCTAGTCCCAACTTACGGCGGGACTATTTGCGGCCCACAAACCATCCCTGGAGTGTTTTGAGACGTAACTCAATTTGTTCCTTGGTGGCCTGGGCAACTGCCGGGCCACCGGAAATTTCACGAAGTTTATTATGAATGACACCGTGAGGTGTTCCGGAACGGGCTGACCAAGCCGACACCGATGCAGATAACTTTTTGCGCAGTTCTTTCATCTGCCGGTGGTCCACCACGTTGGTATCTTCAGTCGGTGTAGAACGTGGCTGGCGTTTCAACTGCTCGGCCTGACGCTGTTTGAGCAGCGTTGAAACCTGGTCGGCATCCAATAATCCTGGGATGCCAAGAAAATCCAGTTCTTCTTCAGATCCGATTGCCCCACCGGTACCAAATTCACCGCCGTCATAAAGCACCTTGTCAAATAGTGCTTGGGATTCAAGTGCCTGAAATTTTGCACCGGTCAAACTCGAAGAGGCCGATTCTTCCTGATTTGCCTCTTGCATGAGATGTTCTTCGGGCGCATCTTCCAGGTCTTCAACTGATACTGCGGTGTCCAGTTCTAAGGCGTGGTCGCGTTCCTCTTCCATCTCGTTGGCAAGTTCCATCAGTTTAGGAACTGAGGGTAAAAACACCGAGGCGGTTTCACCACGTTTGCGTGAGCGCACAAAACGTCCAACAGCCTGAGCGAAGAACATTGGCGTGGAGGTTGATGTTGCATATACTCCAACGCACAGTCGGGGCACGTCAACACCTTCAGAAACCATACGTACAGCAACCATCCATCGCTGATTTCCCGCCGAGAAATCTTCGATCTTGGACGATGCTGTGGGGTCATCGGATAGTACAGTGGTGACTTTTTCACCCGAGAGTTTTTCTAGTATCTGGGCATAGGCACGAGCGTCTTCGTGGTCGGTAGCGATCACCAGTCCCCCGGCGTCTGGCACATTTCGGCGTACCTCGGTTAGACGCAGATCGGCGGCTTTGAGCACCGAAGGGATCCACTTGCCTTTAGGATTCAATGCGGTACGCCATGCGCTTGCGCTCATGTCCTTGGTGGCAGCTTCACCTAGTTGGGCTTCCATTACCTCACCGGTGTAGGTTTGCCACCGCATATGCCCGGAATAGGCCATAAACATGACCGGGCGTACCACGTAATCGCGTAACGCTGGGCCGTATCCGTAAGTGTAATCAGCCCTGGAGCGCAGAACTCCGGTGCCATCGTCGACATAGTCGACAAAGGGAATCTGTGCATCATCGGAGCGGAAGGGTGTACCGGTCAAAGACAGGCGACGTTCTGCTGGTTCGAAAGCTTCCCGAATGGCTTCACCCCACGACAGTGCGTCACCACCGTGGTGCACTTCGTCAAGGATGACTAAGGTTTTAGCTGCTTCAGTACGGTTTCTGTGCAGGATGGGTTTGGAGGCAACCTGCGCGTAGGTCAGGGCGACCCCCAGGTATTCGGAACCGTGACGGCCATCAGAGTTTTTAAAATTCGGGTCAATAGCCAAGCCGATGCGGGCCGCAGAATCAGCCCACTGACTTTTGAGGTGCTCGGTGGGGGCTACCACGGTGATACGCGCTATAACTCCAGATTCATGGAGCATTTTGGCTACCCGCAGCGCAAAGGTCGTTTTGCCGGCACCCGGTGTAGCAACGGTCATGAAATCTTTGCGTGGTTGGGCAAAGTAGAGTTCAAGGGCTTCTTGCTGCCATTGACGAAGCTTCTGTGCAGTCCCCCAGGCAGCCCGTTCGGGTAGGGCTGGTGGGAGATCTTCACCGATCTGAAACAGCGCATCACTCATAGGTGATTAGCCAGCCTCCTTTAGGATCAGTTTGGTGATGTAGGCAAACAAATATTGACCACCACGTTGGGTGGCCAATATTTGTTATACTTCGGACTTATTTTTTGCGGCCGAAGCCGAGGAAGCCACGGCCTTTGCCGGAGTCTTCGGAATCATCGTCTGATCCAAGCCCGTCCCATATCTCTTGGCAGGCTGGACACATCGGAAAGCGTTCTGGATCACGTGAGGGAACCCAGACTTTTCCGCACAGCGCGACAACGGGGGTGCCGTTAATCATGGCTTCGGTTAGTTTGTCTTTCGGGACAAAATGCTTAAACCGTTCGTGATCCCCCGGCTCAGTGGCCTGAAGCTGTTCTTCGCGTTCCAGTACCCCGGTTGCTCCACCACTGGAGTCTTCATGCGGGCCATAGTCAGTTGATGAGGCGTGCACAGAGTTCATCGGATTCATGCCTCCATTGTAGTCGGATGCGCGAATTTGTCAGGTTCGCGACAGGCTGTCAGCTTAGTATAATGCCGACACTTTCACAATGGATTGATAGGTTTCAGGTTGGGCGCGTTCGTACCATTTAGCCCCCAGCTTCACACCTACCCACAGCGCCCCAGCGCCGTACAGTACACCAACCATTAGGGTGATGATGCCCCACACTTGGCTGCCCATCACAATGGCAATGATAGCCAGAGCAATAACGGGCAGGGCGATGGCTGCTTGGACGAGCATCCCCAGGGTCTGAACAACCATGGTGCGTCCCATCCCGCCTTCGGGTTGTGCCATGGGGCTGGTACCAGGAGGCGGTACCGGATAGATATACCGGGCCGAAATGATGGCTGAGACTGCCGTTCCACTCAGTAATACACCAATGGATAAGCCCAGCCAGGCTGCCATATCTTCGATGGTGTTGGTCATAAATACCATGCCGACTGTCAGCACAATCACCACTGGTAGGGCCCAGGTCAGTAACGCAAAGGTTCGGCCAAGCCGGTCATCAACGCCTTTGACGCCAGAAGTAACGTGGAGTGAGTACCCGGTGGAATCATAGGAAAGATCCGCCGAGATACTAAAACTGGTCAGATAAGCAATCATTACCGGGATGATCTTGGCGAAGCGGGATATGTCTTTGGTATCTATAACCGTCAGCTGGACAACTCCAATGGCCACCAGTACGACCACGACCAGTAGCGTCGTGCTATAGCGCGGGTCTTTGAACCAGTACATCAGTGATCGGGCCCAAATGGCTTTCATGGGGCTATCCGCCCGCCCTAACAGACCAAGACCTTGCTGTCGCTGTTGCGTTTGGCCAGCCCCTGCAGCAGCGGTGGATCGGTTCACGATCAGTGTGTAGGCACCCAAGAGCACCACAATATAGGCCAGCATGACCACCAGGTGCAGTACTGCCATCCCCCACTGGCCTTGAGCGACAAAAGCTGGCATGGCTAAGAAGCCGGCGGGGGTGAAAGCCACCCAGGCGGCAATGCTGGGTAACAGCTCCCAAAATTGTTGGATGGTCTCTATTGCCCCTAAAAAGATGAAACCGGCCAACATTATAGGAATCAAGATGATCATCTGAATAGCGTCACGTACAGCACGACGCGAAATAACATTGGATAACACCCCGACGATAACCTGCATCAGTAGCACACACATGGCAGTACCGATAACGGCAGCCAGTAGGCCAGCTACGATCGCTGCAAAGTTCCCACCCCAGATGATCGATCCGGCGCTAAGCAATACAAAGGTACCAATACCGGTGGGGGCAAGGATACCGCCCAGCACGACACCGGGAACGAACTGGCTATTGGCAATACCGAAGGTCAGAAAATTCTTGGGATCGGTGAACGGGTTGGACGCCGAAAAAACGATGGGGCCAACGACCCATCCGATAAAAAAGATCACGCCAGCCAAAACAAACGGTGCACTACGTTGTGTATAGGAAACTTCTGCCGCCGGGGTGGCTGCTAACACAATCGCTGCGAAATATACCATACCGATTAAATACACGTAGCCGAGCGCAGAAAAAATGGCCCCGACCATGGACCAGGTTGAGCGCCGAAAACCGTTCCACATGAGCCGATAGCGCAGCCGAATCAGGTGCGAAACCATGACAGTCCCTC
>DXHA01000018.1 GCA_019113675.1 Candidatus Yaniella excrementigallinarum | reverse complement strand
AAACACGCTTACACCACTGAGCCCGGGATTTGGAATCCGGGATGAGTTTCAGGTATTCACAAAATGAGAGGTGACTACGCCACATGTGTGCCAGGTTGGCATCTACTGCGGCCAAATCCATCAGCAGCCGAAAGGTGGTTTCATACCCGGCACCTTCACCACCCGCCTCGGCTGGTACCGTCAAAGCTCCAAGCCCGTGATCGCTTAGTTGACGCAACGGGATCAATGGAAGGTGGCGTCCTGCTTCTCTGGCGCGTTCACCACGCAGAATGTCATCGAATAACGGGGTATATTGCTCCAGTAGAGCCTCATAGTTTGCCGAAGTCATTATGCTCTTTCTTCATACTGCTTCGCTGACGCAATGCGGGCCAATATTTCCACCACACCGCCAGCACAAAGCTGGGCCAGGTGGGTTAGGAATAATTCCAGACGGTATCGGCAATCGATAGCTGCAGTTCCAGCGGTAACTGCTCACCGGTAATATTTCTTGGCATCACCCGGGTGAGCCCGCACAGTACTTCGGCGACTGTTGCACAAGATTTCACAAACAACTGGTTGATCAAAAGCATCAAACTACGCCTCCATCGTTCCTGGCGTGAGCACCCTTACCCAAATCGGAGGGTTGCTGCGGCGTCATCGAGCCAGATCTCTCGGCCGCTCTGGATGGTTATGTAGTTGGAAGCCTACATGGCTATCCGTTCCAAACGCCAGGCGCTATGCCATGGAGCGTCACAAACTCTGCGATCGAGTACATACAGAAGACAGCCAAATTCGTGCTTGTCGCGATCAAAGGATTCGCGTAGCGTCAATCCCATGGACGCAGTTTTTAATTCGATCCGTCGCATCCGCTTTCGCCGTGGGCCCCAGCGACTGTTGGGCGGAATCGCCGGCGGCATTGCCAATGGGTTGAATCTGGATGTGTGGCTGGTCCGCTTGTTGATGTTCTTATCGTTCCTCTTGCCGTTTATCGGTGTAGTTCTCTACATCGTCGTATGGATTGTGACCCCGTGGCAGGACGGCAGCATCCCGCTGGAACGGTCATTACCCAATAAGCCACCAGAACACTAATGCTTGGGTAGGTACCTATTCCTACCCTGCTTCGATCTGTTCGACAGCGGTAGCATCGGAATCATTCAAGAACTTGGTGATGCGGTCGACCTCATCGGTCTCACCGATGGCAGCGGCAGCACGACCCAGTGAGTATAGGGCTCGTAGGAAACCACGATTGGGTTTATGCTCCCAAGGAATTGGACCAGCACCCTTCCAGCCGGCACCGCGCAGCGAATCAAGTCCGCGGTGGTAGCCAACCCGCGCGTAGGCATAAGATTCTAAAGTGCGCCCGTCATTCCAGGCATCCTCGGCGGCCATCGCCCAGGCCAACGACGAAGCGGGGAAGCGTTGTGCAATCTCTTCGGGCAGATCCCCGGCATCATAGCGGGCTTGGACTTCGGGTTCTTCCGGCAACAACGTTGGGTCCGGCTCCATCAAGTTTTTACCAATTAATGAGGACACTATATTTCCTTCCGAGAAGCCATTTTTGCAATGTCTACGCTTCCATAGTCTGCCAGTGTTTATACTGAGTCAACAAACCATACGTGGCAAAGGAACTCATGATTTCCGTTCGAGAGCTCACTAAGGTCTATCGGCAACCTGGCAGGGTTGTCGTGGCCTTAGATAATATC
The DNA here is from genome assembly GCA_019113675.1 of Candidatus Yaniella excrementigallinarum. Taxonomy (GTDB): domain Bacteria; phylum Actinomycetota; class Actinomycetes; order Actinomycetales; family Micrococcaceae; genus Yaniella; species Yaniella excrementigallinarum. Next base: position 11,892 of record DXHA01000018.1, on the reverse strand, counting down.
AATTTGGATATCGACGACGGCGAAATCCACGGCATCATTGGCCGCTCCGGGGCCGGCAAATCTACCCTGGTGCGCTGCCTGACCCTACTGGATCGTCCTACCACCGGTCAGGTTGTGGTCGGCAGCAAAGATCTCACTGCCGAATCCGATACCGGACTGCGCAATGCCCGACGCCGCATCGGCATGGTGTTTCAGCACGCTAATCTTTTATCGTCGCGCACTGTGGCCGATAACATTGGGCTGCCGTTAGAAATCGTGAACACCAAAAAAGCTGATCGCCGAGCCAGAGCTGAAGAGTTGATCGAACTTGTTGGGCTCAGCGGTCTGGCGGATACATATCCGGCCCAATTATCAGGCGGGCAGCGTCAACGCGTTGGGATTGCCCGGGCATTAGCCGCTGATCCGGATGTGCTGTTATGCGATGAACCCACCTCTGCCTTGGATCCTGGCACAACTGAAGATATTTTAGCCTTGATCCGTGCGGTGGCAGACCGGTTGGGGTTGACGGTGGTTGTCATTACCCATGAGATGTCGGTGGTCAAAACCTTATGCGATTCCGTGTCGCTGTTGGAGGCCGGTCAGATTATTAGCTCCGGGCAGCTTGCCCAGGTCGGTGCCGACGTCAATTCGCAGCTCTCCAGGTCGCTACTACCCTTACCCATTCATGACTCACCCCAGGCCGACTTGGTCATGGAGGTTATTGGCCATGGTGCCGCCGTGGATACTTCCATTGCCGCAACCATCGCGGAGGAAAACCAGGTGAGTGTGGAAATCACTGCAGCAAACATTGAGACGCTCGGCGATACACGGTTTGCCCACTATCTGCTGGCGATTAACAGTAGCCAGCAGATTAATATCACCGGCATTGAGGCCACGTTGGCCAAGCATGGTTTCGCCAAACGCTCGCGTCTGAAAGAAGGGGTACAGGTATGAACTGGTTTGAACAGCTACTCAATAACCGTGCCCTGATCACAGCCTTACCGGAGGCGGTTTGGGACACCGTGGTGATGGTCGGCATCTCCGGTGCGGCCACGGTAATCATCGGTGGCATTATCGGCATCATCTTGCACCTGACCCGTCCCGGCGGGCTGGCGCCGATGCGTGTCACCTATGCGGTATTGTCCTCGATCGTTGTCAATATTACCCGTTCGATCCCCTACGCGATCTTGATGGTCGCGCTGATCCCGTTCACCCAGTGGATCGTGGGCACCTCGATCGGCCCGTTGGCAGCAACCGTGTCGCTCACCATCGCCACCGCCCCGTTTTTTGCCCGCCTGGTAGAAACCTCGCTACGCGAAGTGCCCTCTGGAACCGTGGATGCAGCCCAGGTGATGGGCCTATCCAACGGCCAAATTGTAACCAAAGTGTTCTTACCCGAAGCCCTGCCGGGTCTGATTGCAGCGATCACCAATACGGTAGTGGTCCTAATCGGATATTCGGCGATGGCCGGGCTGATCGGTGGTGGCGGGCTTGGCCGGCTGGCCTATAACTATGGGTATCAGCGCTTTGACTCCCAGATTATGATCGTCACCATCGTCATTATTGTCATCGGTGTCCAACTTATCCAATGGATCGGCGATAAGATTGTGACAGCCGTAGATCACCGCTAATCAGAACCATCCAGAACCATCATTTACTAACCACAGGAGTACACATGTTCAATTCAGCATCTCGCCGACGCCGTCCTCAACGGCTGGCCCTAACCGGTATTGCAGCCGCCTCCGCTTTGGTCTTGGCTGCTTGCGGTAGTAACGACGACGCTGAAGGCCCTCAAGCCGATGATAATGGCGTCACGACGTTGACCGTCGGGGCAACACCGGTGCCCCACGGCCAAATCCTGGAATATGTTTCCGATGAGCTGGGCGAAGATGCCGGCCTGGACATTGAGGTCGTAGAGTTCGACGACTTCCAGTTGCCCAACCGTCAGATGGATGAGGGCACCCTGGATGCCAACTACTTCCAGCACGTACCATTTTTGGATCAGCAGATCGAAGATCACGGCTACGAAATTTCCCACGGCGACCCGATACATATCGAACCCTATGCCGTCTTCTCAAACGAACATGACAGCGCCGAAGATATCGAAGACGGGGCAACCATTGGTATTACCTCCGATGCCGGAAACCAGCCACGTGCCCTGCAGCTGTTGGAGCAAGCCGGGCTATTAGAAGATATCGACGACGACTCCGCCGCGCTGACACTCACCGATGAGCAGAACCCAATGGGCCTGGAGTTTGAGGAAAACCCACCGGAAATTCTTGCCCAGGTGGTTGATGACGCCTCAATCGATGCGGCCATCATTAACGGCAACTACTTCTTGGATGCCGGCTTGGATGTCGCCGATGCGATTATCATTGAAGACGCTGATGATTCTCCGTTCGCCAATGTGCTGGCTTGGAACTCGGAAAATGATGATAACGAGACCATCCAAAAACTCGATGAGCTGCTGCATTCGGATGAGGTAGCCGAATACATCGAAGAGACCTGGCCCGAGGGCGAGGTTATCCCGGCCGGTCAAGCTAACGATACTGCAGACGACGACGCCTAGGCTTGGCCTGGCAGAACCGATAATGCTCTTTCTCATAGTCCCGGCTCTCACTAGAGTCGGGCTATGAGACATTATCTCAAAAGTATCGGCACCGGTGTCGCTGCTGGGATCGCCACGGCAGCAGGCATCATGGTCGGCCGCAAAGTCGTAACTACCATAAAAATTGGTGCAGACCACCCGTTCAAACATCGTCTATTGGATGTGGGGTCGGGTCTGATACAACCAAAGTATCCGCTTGATGCCATGAGCACATACCTCAACGGGTTTCATTTTTATGCTGATGACATCGGCAGGCAGGTCGAGGCCACGCATTTTTGCATTCACCTTCGCCACGATCTGCACCAGTGCGTCATCTTTGACCGCAATGCACCCGATGCTCGTCTCATTGGGATTGAATACATTATCAGCAAAGAACGATTCCGCAGCCTACCGGATGATGAAAAACAGCTGTGGCATAGTCACCACTACGAAGTGAAATCCGGGACCCTGACCGCACCCGGCGTCCCGGAACTCGCCGAGCACGCCTATTTTGAAGACTTGGTCACCACCTATGGCAAAACCTTCCACACCTGGCAATACGATCGGGAAGATTTTCCCTACGGCATCCCCCAGTTGATGATGGGCTTCACCGAGGATGGCCAGCTGCGTGACGAACTGATTCACCAACGCGATCGTAGAGTTGGGTTATCTACCGCCGCCCGCAGGCGTTCCCGCGCCGATATCCCAACCCCGGTGATACAAGACGGTGCCAACTCATGGGAAGATGGGCACAGCATCCAAACCCGGCTTGCATCAGTCGAAGTCAAGACCGACTGATGGATCGACTGATGCAACTAGTTGCGTGCCACGATCACGCCGCTGCGGGGTAGCGCAGGCATACGGTTCAACGGGATCGACAGATCCTGAACGGGCATGCTGAAATCTGAGTGTGCCAGTTTCCGTACGGCTCGCTTCAGAATTTCTATGGTGCTCCACTCCCCCGGACAACGATGGTTCTCAGAGTGGTGTCCTGCACCTTGGGCCACTAACGCGGAGATATCTTCTTCCCAATCCCAGCCACGAAAACGCTCCGGTTGGAAACTATCCGGATTGTTCCACAGACGAGCGTCATGGCAGATGCCATAAATATCAAAGACCACCCAGTTGTCTTTTTTGAAGCGGTGACCACCCCAACTGAATGGCTCATTGACTCGACCGGCAATCACCGGGAAGAACGGGTAATACCGCCGGACTTCTTGGACGAAGGGTTCTAGATCCGATTCGTCGCTGGCTGCAAAAGTTTCACGCCATTTCGGATATTTATGTAGGGCCACGGCGGCAAAAGCTATAAACCGGGCAACCGCTAACGTGGGTCGCAAAATATTGATGACCTCTACCGCTGCGATCTCAGGTGATAGGCGTTCGTCGTTGCTATCACGATAGTGTGCGAATACCTCCAATACCGTGCCCTCTGGCGGTTTGCGTTCACCGGCACGCACCTGCTCGACCAGTTTAGTGGCCCACTGTTCGGTACCACGACGACGCCATTGGGCATACCAGTTACCCGGGCCAAATTGGCCAGCCCGGCTGACCATCATGCCCAGCTCTTTACTCAAACGCGGGATGTCAGCATCGTCAAGATCGATCCCGGACCACTGGCAAGCCGTGCGGGTGAGGACTTCGCGGGCCATTTGGTGTAGCACCACATGCTTATGGGTTGGCAGCCCACGTACTGCTTGGTCCCAGTGCTCATCAAAAATGTCGCCTAGACGCTGCATGGCCGCATCGCTCATGAGATCTAGAAATGCTCGTTTTCGTTGACGATGAGCATCGCCATCCAGAGCCTGAACGGAGCCCTGGTCCTGGAGCAAATGCACCACGGTGGGTGGCATGGCACCTTGGCGAGTGAAATGGTTCTTATCGTAGAACAATTCGGCTGCTTCAGCACCGCGGATAAATGTGGCGGGGCGTAAGCCGATACGGCTGGTAAAAAGATCGGTGTTCAGAGCATCACACCGGGACGAGACGAACGAATAGCCTTCGCGCAGAAACGGGATTGTACTGTCAAAGCCGACGCTACTCATGTAGCTCACCTCCGATTCGAACGTGTAGGGACACGCTACGGGATAGGTGGATGAGCTACAACAGGCTATTGGTTATGGCGATTGGCTTGAGCCTCGAGGTCCTCGATGCGTCGTTTGAGGTTTTGGATTTCGTGGCGTTGTTCTTCCTCGGCCTTGTGACGGTTGGTCAGGGCAGCGCTTTTGCCGAAAATCATGACGAGACCCCAGACGACGATGGCAACGATTCCGAGCCAGGCGAACCACGGCATGTCAGTCATAGTGAACACCTCAAATGTAAGCTACGTTACATGCCAGTATAAGGGACAGGACAACGTGTATGTCATAAAGAATTTACATCGAGGTTCAATTAGTTAATATCGTCGAGATACCCCATTGCCTGGTCGAGAAGCTCCGGGACACCATTTTCGAGCATGGTGCCAAAACTCTCATCATCGGGTCGTTCGCCATCAAGCCAGCGGGAATATATCGCTTCGCAAAAAATCGCTGATTTCCATAGCGCTAATGCTGCATACCAGGGCAAAGCAGAGGTATCTAATCCAGAATGCTCAGCGTAGTAATTCACTAAATCATCGCGCCCCCAGAATCCGGGTTGGCGAGTGACCGTTGTCAATTCCATGATGTTCGGCCTGGAATCTGCCGTTGCATAAGTTGCGACCATATAGCCCAGATCCGCTAGTGGATCGCCCAACGTGGCCATTTCCCAGTCGAGAACAGCTTCAACAGTAAGCGGTGAATCTGGCGCGAACATAAGGTTGCCTATGCGGAAGTCTCCGTGGACCAGACAATGTTTTTGGGTTTCTGGAACATTTTGACCCAGCACTTCTGCTATATGCGCTACCTCAGGGATATTACGTTTTGAATTGACATCCCATAACGCTCCAAAACGTTGTACCTGCCGCTCTAAATAACCAACTGGCCGTCCAAGCTCCGAGATCCCAGGTTTGGTGGTATCGACATCATGAAGCAATAATAGGGTGTCCACAAGCACGCGCCCGAGATCACGTTTATTTTGTGCGGATGCCAGCTGTCCTGAAAAGTCGTCAGTGATGACTTCACCTTCTAGGTAATTCATGACGTAGAACGGGACACCCAACACCGACTCATCAGAACAAACGGCAAGTATTTCTGGAACAGGTACGCCCTGCGGACCTACTAGCTGTTGGATCTTGGCTTCGCGCAGCATATCGTGTGTTGATTTTGGTAATGGAGGCCGGGGACCGCGACGTAACACGAAGCGTTCCCCATCACGCTCAAGCAGATAGGTTACGTTGGACTGGCCTTCACCAATGCGTTTCCATGACAGCGGCCCCGAGCCCAGTCCGTGACTGTCAAGAAATGCTATTACGTTGTCAATTATTAATAGTGGCGGAATATGGTTCAATGTCGCCTGGTTTGATGTTTAGACGACCTCGATACCATCGGGAATCTGTTGCAGGGTAGTTGCCATAATTTCTCCTAGTCTCGAACGATAGCTGTACCCATGTACTTGGCTCCCGCCGCGACCTCTTTGCGACGACGTGACGAAGCTCGTCGTGAAATGGCGAATTTATGGGTTTCTGTAGAGCCGTCATAGATACGGAATGGGCGAACTTCATTTTGATATTGCGCTAATGGCAGGCCATCCGAGACGCCATCGCCCCCGCAAATTTGTATGCATCGATCGATAACGCGGGACACTGCCTCAGAAACATAGACTTTGGCAATTGACGATAAATTTTGTCCGGTCTTTGAATCTTCTTCTAAACTGACCGCAGTTTTTTCGATCATTGCAGCTGACGTTTCAATATCGATTTCACACTGCGCAATGAGTTCTTGGACAAGACCCTTCAGATACATTTTGTCTCCGAAAATTTCGCGGGTCTCTGCACGGTCTAAAGCAATGTCCAATGACCGTCGTGCCAATCCTAGCCATCGCATACAATGCGTTAACCGGGCTGGGCCAAGCCGAACTTGGGCATATTCGAAGCCTTTGCCGACTTCGCCGAGAACCGCCGTGTCACTGACAATCGCATCGTCAAAATATACGTGCGGGTGCCCACCCCCGATGGTGGTGTCAACGGTATGGATTTGTTCGCCTACTCGGACACCAGGGTTGTCCATGTCAACCAAGAACATCGTCGCCCCAGCCGGAGAATTGCCGTGTTGTTCCGTTCGCATCATCGCGATGCAGAAACCGGCCAGGTTAGCTCCGGAAATGAAGCGTTTATGGCCGTTGAGCACCCACTTACCATTTTTATATTCGGCGCTACTGGTAAGTTGTCTGGGATCTGAACCGGTGCCAGGGTGCGGTTCTGTCATGCCGAAGCAAGACTGTATTTCACCAGCAGCCAGGGGCGCGAGATATTCTTCCTGTTGTTCAGGCGTGGCAATAATACCCATCATGTGCATATTGCCTTCATCAGGCGCCATAATATTCAACGCAATCGGACCAATTGGCGAGTAACCAGCTTCTTGAAAAATGTCAGACCAATATCGAAGCGGAAGTCCTAGACCACCAAATTCAGTCGAAACATGCGGCGCGAAGATGCCTTTCTTTTTAGCTTTTTCGCGTAGCTTGTTCAGCGTCTCGGAGCTCAAGGTACAACCGGGGCGAGGTTCAGCATCTATGACGGTGTTGCGAATGAAGTCTCGCACCTTTGTACGAAGTGCTTCGACTGAACTAGCGTTATATGTTTCAGATGTAAAAGAAGTTGCCATTGAATGCTCTCCTTCAGCTTAGGCTTCCACCGGCGACTGATAACCCACCATCGACGGTCAAGATATGTCCAGTGACCCAAGACGAAGCTGCTGAACATAAAAAAGCAGCTGCCGCGGCAACGTCATCTGGTTTTCCTAAGGATTTCAATGGATACTGCTCAGTCACTTCTTGTTCTCTGCCTTCATACAGTGCCTTGGCAAACTCCGTTTTGATAAGCGCCGGGGAGATAGCGTTTACGCGAATATCGGGGCCAAGCTCGGCTGCAAGTGTGCGCGTAAGATGCGAGACGCCAGCTTTGCTGATGCCATACAGCCCGATCCCGGCACCTGGCATTTCCGAAGTTACCGAGGAGAGGTTGACAACACGGCCGTGATTTTCTTGAAACTTCAGCCGTGGGTTATGCAGGGCTTCCTGAACCCAAGCCAGCGTGCTGATGATATTCACACTGAATACTTTCTCTGCAGCCGCAAGGTCGAGATCTTTTAGTGGCCCGTATACAGGATTGATACCAGCATTATTGACAAGGACATCTAGGCGCCCAAATTCTTGAGCGACTCGATCCATAACGTCTACTCGATGGTTTGGGTCATCCGCTTTGCCGGCAATGCCGATCGCGGTACCTTCTGGCATAGTCCGCACAGCCTCTTGCAAATTTTCGTCATTGCGTGCGGTGATACAAACTCGCATGCCGTTAGCAACGAAAGTCTTTGCGATAGCCAGGCCAATACCTCGACTAGCACCGGTCACGATAGCAGTCTGGCCCTGTAAGTCTGGATAGCTGGTCAAAGTGGCTCCTAAATAGTCCGGATATGTAGAGCGTTCCTACGGGTGTAGTTGGTATCGAAATATAAAGCGGCGGCCTCAGCTGGTGCTTGATCCACCCAGGCACGTTTCACCGAAGGGCTCATGATCGATTTCGACATGTCTTGGCCTGTCACGTGAATAGGATGTGTGCCAGGCTGGCCCATCATTTCACTCAAGCTCGGTCCCTTCGGCGTGATATATTCTTACTACCGAGCGATCGCTCGGTAAATACAGTGTGCCTCAGCTCACAATAAGTGTCAAGCGACTCGTAAAATAAAACCGCGAAACTGGTTAAATGTGGTGCACATAAGATAACGAAAGGGTGCAACTCGCCATGGTGAAGGCCGATGAAACACCAAAATCCCAACCGGTAATAAACAAAGATTGGCGGGTTCACGACCAGAACTTGATGAAACCAATTTTGGCGGCTGCATTAGACGCTATCGTTGAGGTTGGTTATCATGGCACTTCGATCCGCAAAATAGCTGATCGAGCTGGGTTATCGGTACCTGGGGTTTATCATCATTATTCTTCCAAGCATGCTCTTTTGGTAGGCATCATGGAATTTGGTATGGAAGACCTTTGGGTCCGCACACAAGCAGCTATCACAGAAGCCGGCGGTGACATAACTAAAGAGTTCGAGCTGTATGTTGAATGCATGGTGTTATTCCACGCCAGTCGACCAGAATTAGCTTGGACGGCGCTGAATGAGATTCGTTCTTTGGATGCTGAATCACGAGACCTATATATTCAACGTCGAGACCGCCAGCACCGCATGTTGGATGAGATCATTAACAATGGCTGCAACGCGGGACTGTTTACCACCGCTTATCCTCGGCAAGCAAGCACCGCCATCATCACAATGTGCACCGGTATTGCCCAGTGGTTTCGGAAAGACGGGGAACTAACTCCAGAAGAACTTGTCATTCGCTACCAGGATTTTGCCACCAAGATCGTCAGCTAACTTTAGTGAATCTGGTATAGACAGCCTTACGGTGCTAGTCAGTTCTGCGGCAGATAGCGTTTAATAGCCTCATGACCTTACATGACTTTGTGGCTCCGTATGAGTTTTTGATTGGCACATGGGAAGGCCCCGGCCGCGGCTACTACCCGACCATCGAGGATTTTCAATACCGGGAATCGATTACGTTTTCTGCGGCCCCGGGCAAACCGTTTCTAAAATACGAACAGCACACCACCAGTCCGGATGGTGCTGCGATGCACACCGAGGTGGGCTATCTGCGGCCCCACGAAGGCGGTTTCATCGAGTTTGTACTCGCCCAGCCCACCGGCCAGACCGAGCTGTTAGAAGGTACAGCCACCGTAAATGATGACAATAGTTTGACCATGGTATTGGGTTACTCCGAGATTGCCAATACCACCACGGCCAAATTCGTGGAAGCCACCATCCGGCATTACGTGTTCAACCCGGACCGCACCGCCGTGTATACCGAATTTGATATGGCGGCGGTGGGCCAGGAGATGCAGCAGCACCTTAGCAGCGAATTACATAAGCAAGAGCCGACAACCGACTAGAGGTCTTCAAGCATCCACACTTCAGTAACAAAATAGGCGGGTTCTTCATAGGGGTGGGCGGCGATGCCGGCCTCAACCACACTGCGGGCAATTTCGCGCGGTGCCAGCACCTCAATTTTATGTTCGGGTACATCGGCTGGCACACCCACGGCCCCGATGGCCGGTGTGGAGCCTTCTAGCGGGGTGAAACGGCCAACACCGGTGGTAGACCATGATGCACCCCGGTATTTGCCGAGCCGTCCGGCTCCGGCGTCATCAAGTGCGGCCCGAACATCCTCAGCATTTCCCATTGGTACATAAAAACTGATCTGTACCCAGCGTGATTCTGCCATTATTTCAACGATTTTCCGGCAGAACCAAGGTTTTGGCAGGCTTCAACCACGCGCGCAGCCATATTGGCTTCGGCGGCTTTACCCCAGGCGCGTGGGTCGTAGGCTTTTTTATCGCCCACATTGCCATCAACTTTGAGCACGCCGTCGTAGTTTTCGAACATGTGGGTGGCTACCGGGCGGGTGAAGGCATACTGGGTGTCGGTGTCAACGTTCATCTTGATGACGCCGTAGGACACCGCATCAGCAATATCCTGTTCGGAAGAACCGGAACCACCGTGGAAGACCAGATCGAATGGACGATCCTGGCCCAGCTCGGCGCCAACGGCATCCTGGATTTCTTTGAGTAGCTCGGGGCGTAATTTCACACCACCTGGCTTATAGACTCCGTGAACGTTGCCGAAGGTCAACGCGGTAATGTAACGGCCACTTTCTCCAGTGCCCAGGGCTTTGACGGTGGCCAAGCCGTCTTCGACGGTTGAGTAGAGTTTTTCGTCAATTTCGGCGGCATACCCGTCCTCTTCCCCACCGACGACGCCGACTTCAATTTCCAAAATCTGTTTATTGAATGCGGTGCGCTCCAACAGTTGTTCTGCGATGCGCAGGTTTTCCGGTACGGTTTCGGCCGAACCGTCCCACATGTGCGACTGGAAGATTGGGTCGCGGCCGGCTTTGACTTCGGCTTCGGAGGCTTCCATCAGCGGGATGACCCAGTCATCGAGTTTATCGCGCATGGCGTGGTCGGTGTGGATTGCGATGCGCACCCCGTAGTTCTTAGCGACTTCACGGGCGAAGGCAGCAAATGCCAGCGAACCGGTGACCATGTCGTTAATATTGGAACCGGAAAAGTATTTTGCCCCACCGTTGGAAATCTGAATGATGCCGTCGGATTCGGCTTCAGCAAAGCCACGAAGCGCGGCGTTGAGCGTCTGTGAACTAGTCACATTGATCGCAGGATACGCATACCCGCCGGTTTTGGCGGCGTCGATCATTTCGGCGTACTGATCTGGGGTGGCAAATGCCATGAAAGCTCCTTGGATATGAAACTTAGAACTACGGGTTAGTCTATCGAAGTCTGGCCGCCGTGTTGGCGGATCCAGGCGTGCATGGCAATACCGGCGGCACTGCCTGCATTAATCGATCGGGTGGAACCGTATTGGGCAATGGATAAGGTTGCTTGGGCCCCAGCGTGGATAGCTTCGGATAAGCCCGGGCCCTCCTGGCCAAATACCAGCACACAGCGCTGTGGGAAATCAAAGGTCTCAATGGGCACCGAGTCGGGAAAGAGATCCACCCCTAACACCGGTAGTGATTCGGTATCGGCCCAGGCTAAAAATTCTTCAACCGTTGGGTGGTGGTAGACGTGCATGTATTTATCGGTAACCATGGCACCCCGACGATTCCAACGACGACGACCAATGATATGCACCCCGGCGACATTGAACGCGTTGGCGGTTCGCACCACGGTGCCGATATTGAAATCGTGTTGCCAATTTTCGATGGCAATGTGGAGCGGGTGGCGCCGGGTATCCAGGTCAGCGACGATGGCCTCGACCGTCCAGTACCGGTAGTGGTCGGCCACGTTGCGACGATCGCCTTCGGCCAGCAGGGTGTGATCCCATTGCTGACCGGTAGGCCATTCACCTTCCCACGGGCCGACCCCGACTTCACGGTCTTGCCAACCGGTTTCGTGCTGTGCTGTGGTCATTGTTTGTCGTTGAGCACCCGTGCGGCACCGGCAGCCGCGGCAGTAGATACCAGTACAGATGGCCAGGAGCCGATCTTTTTGGCTAGCGGGTGCGATGCGCCGAAGGCACCCAGGTAGATGGTAGATAACAGGGCGGTAGTTCCCGGCCCAGAAGCACGGTACCAGCGGCGTCCGGCGGCAATACCGCAGGCACCTAGCACAATGCC